>CALBET010001085.1 GCA_937888665.1 uncultured Acidobacteriota bacterium | reverse complement strand
CGGTCCGCAGCGTCCAGGCCAACTCCAGGTCATTGAAATTGTCGCCGGTGATCTGGTCGGCGGGCGAGTACCGCGTACTCGCCAGGTCGCCACCGTAGGTCCGCCACTCAAGGTCCCCCCCCGGTTGGGCCAGGGCAGGGACGCCCGAGAGCACAGCCGCACACAGAAGCGAGCCGATCTGTCTGGGTGACACAGATTTCCCCTTACAAGAACCCGACGGTGCGGACTCAGACCGTCCGCGGGCTGCCTTTGATCCGAAGGCCCTCGTCCTGGATAGTCCTGTTCAACAGACTGGCGCAAGCGTAGACCGCGCGCAGTGTCGGCACGTCGACGCCGGTGATGTCGGCCAGCTCGACCACCACGCCGAGCATGCCGTCGATCTCGAGCGGCTTCCCAGCCTCAACGTCCTGCAACATCGAGGTCTTGTGCTTCCCGACGCTTTCGGCGCCGGCGATGCGCCGCTCCATCGGCACCCGAAAGCTCGCGCCCAAACGCTCGGCAATCGTCTTCGCCTCGGTCATCATGGTTGCCGCCAGCGCTCGTGAGCGTGGGAACTGACAGATATCAACCAGCGTCGCGTGCGTCAACGCGCTGATGGGGTTGAAGGTCAAATTGCCCCACAGTTTCAGCCAGATCTCCGACCGAATGTCGTCCAGCACCCGTGCCTTGAACCCACCTTCCTCGAACAGGCTGGATACCAGCTCGACCCGCTCCGACGCACGGCCGTCGAGCTCGCCGACCGGAAACCGGTTGCCCTCGATGTGCTGAATGACGCCTGGCTCGGCGACGGTCGCGGCCGGATACGCGATGCAGCCAACAACCTGGTTTGGATCGATGGCATGGAACAGGACGCCACCCGGATCGACGGTCTCGACCACACGGTCGGCATAGGGCCCGCCCAGCTTCTGGAAATACCACCAGGGAATCCCGTTCTGCAGCGTCACGAGCACCGTCTCGGGCCCCACGATCGCGGGCAGATCCTCGACCACCGCCGCAATCTGATGCGCCTTGAGGGCCAGCAAGACGACATCCTGCGTGCCCAGGTCGGGAATGGTATCGGTGGCCGTCAGGCGAGTTGCGACCAGTTCCTGATCCCCTTCCACCAACCTCAGCCCTCTCGCCCGGATGGCCGCCAGATGAGGTCCGCGGGCGATCGCCGACACGTCGTGTCCAGCGTGCGCTAGTCGCACCGCCATGTACCCGCCGATGGCTCCCGCCCCAACCACGCAAACTTTCATGTAACTACGACCTCATGGTCACACCGCGCCGTCGGCCTTGGCGGCGGCGATGGCGTCTGCGTCCATGCCCAGGACGCCGCCGAGAATTTCATCTGTGTGCTCGCCGAGCAGGGGCGAGCGCTGCACGTCGACTGGTGAATCGGACAGCTTGATCGGGTTGCCGACGGTCAGGTACGACCCCCGCGTCGGGTGTTCGACCTCGACGATGGTCCCGGTCTCCCGTAGTGACGGCTCCTGCGACAACTCTTTCATTGAGAGCACCGGCCCGCAGGGCACGTTGAGTGGATTCAGAATGGCCATGACCTCGAACTTGTCCTTGGTCTGGGTCCACTTCTCGATTTCGTCGAACATCACGTCGATCTTTGGAAGCCGAGCCGCCGGGGTGTTCCAATCCCGGTCGTCGAGCCAGTCCTCGTGCCCCACGGCCCGCGCCAGTTCAGCGAACGCCGCCGCCTGCGCGATGACGTAGATGTAGGCGTCCGGATCGGTCTCCCACCCCTTGCACTTGACGATCCATCCCGGCTGGCCACCGCCGGACGCGTTGCCGGCCCGCGGGGTCGCCTCACCGAACGTGCCGTTCGGATACTGGGGATATTCCGTCAGCGGCCCGTGGGCCAGACGCTGCTGGTCTCGCAGCTTGACCCGGCACAGATTCAACACGCCGTCCTGCATGGCGCACACGACCTTCTGGCCCCGACCCGTCTTCTCACGGTGGAACAGCGCCGTCACGATGCCGAGCGCGAGATGCAAGCCGGTCCCGCTGTCACCGATCTGGGCGCCAGTCACCACCGGCGGTCCGTCAGGGAAGCCGGTCGTGCTGGCGCCGCCACCCGTGCACTGGGCGACGTTCTCGTAGACCTTGCAGTCTTCATACGGACCAGGACCGAACCCCTTGATCGACGCGTAGATGATCCGCGGATTGATCTCCTGAATGCGCTCCCAGGAGAACCCCATCCGGTCAAGCGCGCCAGGGGCGAAATTCTCCGCCAGCACGTCGCATTCTTGAATCAGCCTGGTGAAGATCGCCTTGCCGCTGTCGTGCTTCGTGTTCAGCGTGATGCTGCGCTTGTTGTGATTGAGCATCGTGAAATACAGACTGTCGACGTCCGGAATGTCCCGTAGCTGACTCCGGGTGGCGTCCCCCCCTCCCGGACGTTCGACTTTGATCACGTCGGCGCCGAACCAGGCCAGTAGCTGTGTGCAGGTCGGGCCTGACTGCACGTGAGTCATGTCGAGTATCCGTACTCCCTCAAGGGCTTTCATCGCGTTCTCCGTAGGATGGTCGTCGTCGCATGCAACGTGAAGCCCCACATTATGGCACCGACCGGTGGCAGACGACAGTCGCGCCGAGACAGGGAGAATGGGCGGGGATCCGTCATCGACGTACCGGTCAACCAGCTGCGCTACCCGGCGATCTTCGAGGAGGACGGACGCGTGTATGTCCTGTACTCCGTCGCCGGAGAGCGAGGGATCGGGCTTGGTGAAGTGCACCTGACGCCTTGACCAACCACGGGCCTCAACTTACCGGAAGCCTGATCAGCATCACGGTGCCTCCGGCATCTCCCGACTCGACGGTGAGCGTGCCACGGTGCATCTCCACCACCCGCTTGGCCGTTGCCAGCCCCAACCCGCTGCCGCGGTGCTTCGTGGTGACGAACGGGTCGAACAGTCTGTGTCGGATGTCGGGGTTGAGGCCAGGCCCATTGTCGATGACCCGAATCTCGCACCACTCGGTACCGGCGTCGACCGTGACCTCTACGCGCCCGTGGCCGCCGACCGCCTGCGCGGCGTTCACCAAGAGATTGAGGAGCACCACCTGAAGTTGCGCCCCATCCACCCGCAGTGTCGGTCCGTCCGCCGGTATCGCGATCTCCACGTCGGCCCAGGCCGGATCCTGGCTGAGCATCGACACGGTTCCCGATAACAGCCCCACGAGCGAGGTCGCCGTCATCGTGGGGGGCGTCGGCCGCGCGAACACCAGCAGGTCCTGGACCATCTGGTTCAGCGCATCGATACGGTCCTGAATGTCCCCAATGACCGCGAGCTCCGGCGCCTCCGCCGGCATGCGACCGCCGATGACCTGCAGCGCTCCTCGGATACCCGCGAGCGGATTCTTGACCTCATGCGCGACGACCGCGGCCATTTCTCCAAGTCTGGCCAACGTCTCCTGTTCCCGCAATCTGGCCTCAACACGCTTCCGTCCCGTGATGTCAAACCGGATCGCCATGTACTGATACGGCTTCGCCGCCTC
>CALBET010001084.1 GCA_937888665.1 uncultured Acidobacteriota bacterium | reverse complement strand
CGTCACCCGACGGCGCCGAGGGGGCGCAGGCAGACAGCGCACTGATACTGACCAGCGCGACGAGACCAGCCAGATATATGTGTCTCTTCATCACATTTTCCATATGTCGTTCCGACCAACGGCGTTTGTCGTCCGTCCGGTCACATCGAGTAGAGCAAGCTGTAGCCATACTCCTGGGCGCGCGTCGCAGCGACGACCCCAGCCGGGACAAATCGACCGCCGGGCACCGCGTTGGCCACGAGTTCCCGATACACGTCTTCTTGGGACTGCCCTGTGGCTTGCGCCACCCCGCCGGCAAAGGCGCGCGTGGCCGCGTCGCAGATCGCGAACTGCGCCCCGCGCTCGATCTGCGCGTTGATGGTGTTCCCCGAGTTCGGCAACACCCGACCGTACCCTTCGGCGTTGTACAGATTCGCCGAGGGGGCCTTGTTCGTGTTCGGGTCCATGAAACTCGTCCGGCCGCTGAACTGTTCGCCGTACTTCGCCCACATGGCATCGTTGTAGCCGAAGACGGTCGCGAGATGCCGGAAGCACACGACGATTGCGAGATCGCGCGCATCAATCGAATACGCGTTCTTGTTCGTGCGGAAGAGGTTGTTGGCGTACAGCACCGCGCTGCCCGCACCGTGAGGGTTCGCCGAATCGATGAACACGCGGTGCTGGCCCGGCATCTCGTCCAACCACGCATCCTGCTCGTGTCGGGTTGGACGAAAACGGCCAGCCGGCGACGGGGTCTGGGCGTAGGCCTCTGTGGTGCGCACCCCCAACGCGGTCAGCGTCGCGCCTATCCCGGTCATCAGCGAACGGCGTGTCCACTTGTCGCTTGTCATTGCCTGTTCTCCCCTTTTCGAACGCAGTGCTCCGCCAAAAGCCCGGACCTGGGAATGACCGTCCCCAGCACCGGAGACACACGGGACCACTATAGCCGCTCGGCGCGCTTCCTGTCGCTGGCGACGCTCGGCACGGAGCCCAGCGGCATGAGTGAGGGAAGCCTCTGTATCGCCGGCCTCCGACGGCATAGAATGGTCGCGACAGTCATCCTGTGTATCACTCCACTGAGAGCGAGGGGTTCATGAATCGATTTTGGCTGACGGCGGCCACCTGCGTCGTTGTCGTGTTCACCACGCAGTGGCAGACCCGTGGCGCCGTCCCGGCCTCGACCGCCTTCGTCGTCCAGAGTCCGGACGGCAGCCCGAGCCATCGCTTTGAGCAGCTTGCCGACGGTGTCTACTTCGCCATCGGCACCGGCTCGATGACCGTGATGAGCAACTCGCTGGTCATCATCAACGACGACCACGTCATGCTGGTCGACACGTCGGTGACCCCGGCGGCGGCTCGCGGACTGGTCGCGGGGATCAAGACCCTGACGGACAAGCCGATCAAGTACGTGTTCAATTCCCACTACCACTACGACCACGCCCACGGGAACCAGATCTTTGGTGACGACGTCGAGATCATCGGTCATCAGTTCATCCGCGACATGCTGCTCTCGGATGTGCTCGACCAGCGCACCAGCCGGACGTCCACCGAGGCGATTCCAGGGCAGATCGAGGGGTTGAAGACCAGCATCCGCGAGACGACGGACGCGGCCGAGCGGCAGCGTCTCGAGTCCCAGCTGCGCATCCGCGAAGCGCACTGGGTGGCGCTCAAGGAGGTGCGGCCCACCCCGCCCAACGTCACGTTCAGCGACACGATGACGCTCGTCAAAGGCGGCCGCGAGGTGCAGCTCCACTTTGTCGGTCGAGGGCACACCGGGGGTGACACGATCGTGTTCCTGCCGGAGGAACGCATTGTCTTCACCGGCGATTTCTTCGAGGGGCGGCCGGGCGCCGGCGTCGTCGCCTATATGGGGGACGGCTATGTCGAGGAGTGGCCGGCGTCTCTGGAGCGGCTGAAGGCGCTCGACTTCGACATCATGGTGCCGGGTCACGGCGAGCCGTTCCGTGAGCGCGAGCAGATCGATCACTTCCAGGCGTATCTGCGCGACCTGTTCACGCAGGTCACGGCGCTGCATGCCAGGGGCCTGTCGGCCGAGGATGCGGCGGGGCAGGTGGACCTGAGCGCGCACCGAGTGCACTACGGCCAGCGGGCCGAGCGGACGGATGCGCGAACGGTGCTACGGATGTACGAGTTGCTGCAGGCAAAGATGCCGAGGTAAGTCGGCGGGCTGTGTCCCGCCGATGATTCACCAAACTAAGGAGTGTTCAGACCCATGACCCCCCAAGAAGCCAAGACGATCGCGGACTTTCTCATTGCCGACTTCGCGCAGGAAATGCAGACGACCCAGCGGGTGCTTGAGGCGGTGCCGGCCGACCATCTCGACTACCGGCCCGACGCGAAGGCCAAGACCGGATTGGGGCTCGTCCGACACATCCCGCTCGAAGACGAATGGCTGCTCGCCTGTGTGGCCGATGGCGTCTTCGTGCCGCCGCCGGACGACTCGGACGCCTGCGGCATCATGAACGCGGGCGACGCCGTGGCCCGCTACAAAGAGAAGGTGCCGGCCGCGCTCGAACGTGTGCGGGGCATGTCGGGCGAACAGCTCACCGCGGTGCTCGACCTGTTGGGCATGATGCAGGCGCCCGCCGTGAGCTTTCTGGCGATGGCCGTCAAGCATTCGGTGCATCACCGCGGACAGCTCAGCACGTATCTGCGTCCGATGGGTGGCGCCGTGCCTGGGATCTACGGACCGAGCGCCGACACCCAGTAGCATTCGGACCGGCTGCCGGTAGCCGGTTTCCTTCTGCCACGCCCGTCTGCCGACCCGTGCTGGCTACCTGCCTCATCCACCTGCAACAGTAGGGTTCGGGCTGGCGAACGTCAACGACGGTTGACTGCGCCGCGAGGCCGCAGAAGTCCCGGGGCGACGGAGGCCCAATGCCGGGTGACCGGCGGCCGCACCACGGGCTAGCAGCCCGTGGTCGAAGTCCCGCTGCATTCGACCGGCGCTGAATCCGGTCGACCCGTCGGGCTCGGCGCCCTAATGGGCAAGAAGACGACATCGGCGAAGGCTGACGCCGCCAGACGCAATGGGCGGAAGGGGGGGCGCCCTCCAAAGGGGGCGGTAAAGAGTGCGTCGTGACGCGGGCAGGACGCACGTGGCGCTCGCCGCGAAACTCGGTCGCCCCCAGTCGTTTGCGTCGAAGTTCGACCGGGCGAACGTCGGCTCGACGTGATCGAGTGCCTCGACGTCGCCCGCGCTCTCAAGATCGACC
>CALBET010001083.1 GCA_937888665.1 uncultured Acidobacteriota bacterium | reverse complement strand
TCATGACCAAGGTCGCCGACTTGCGTGAACTTGGATTGCCCGACTTGGAGCGGCGTGAGGGCGAGCTGGCCGAGGAAATCTTTCGGCTGCGGTTGCAGCATTCAATGGGGCAGCAGGAAGCCGCCCGGAAGTTGACAGAGAGTCGGCGCGACCTGGCTCGGGTGAAGACGCTGCGGCGAGAGCACGCCCTCGCGGCGCCCACTCCGGCGCCCTCGACCGACGCGTAACAGGACGCAAGAGATATGGGAACCAAGGCAGAAGTTCAAGGCGTCGTGATTAGCGACAAGATGGATCAGAGCGTCGTTGTGGCGGTGGAGCGCAAGGTGCGCCACCCGCTATACGGTAAGATCCAGCGTCGCACGTCGAAGTTCATGGCGCATGACCCATCCAACGATGTGAAGGTGGGTGATCGGGTGGCCTTGGTCGAAACGCGTCCGCTGAGTCGGCGCAAACGCTGGGCGGTGACCCGTGTTATCGAGCGACCGCAAGTCCTCTAGCCGGTTGATCCGGTAGGCACAGACAGCAGAGCGAGACGGATCATGATCCAGATGCAGACGACCCTCGAGGTCGCGGACAATTCCGGTGCCCGCAAGCTCGCGGTCATCAACCCGATCGGCGGTTCGACCGGTCGGTTCGCAGGCCTCGGTGACGTCGTGACAGCCTCGGTCAAGGAGGCGGTGCCTCGTTCGGCCGTCAAGAAGGGCCAGGTCGTAAGAGCGGTTATCGTTCGCACCACCAAGGCGTATCGTCGGCGGGACGGTAGCTATATTCGTTTCGACCGGAACGCCGCGGTGCTGGTGAACGAGCAGGGAGAGCCGGTGGGCACCCGCGTGTTCGGACCGGTGGCGCGTGAGTTGCGAGAGCGCAAGTTCATGAAAATTATCTCCCTCGCGCCGGAGGTGCTGTAGGCGAAGGAGGCGGAACCTGTTCCTCTGACTTCTGGAGCGTAACGATGTCGAGCATTCAAACACCAATCCGGAAAAACGACAATGTGATCGTCGTGACCGGAAAGGATCGTGGCAAGCGGGGACGCGTACTGCGTTTAGTGCCTGGCAAGAACCGGCTTATCGTGGAGGGTGTGAACTTCATGAAGCGCCACACCAAACCGAACCCGGGCCAGAACGTAAAGGGTGGCGTCGTGGAGAGTGAGGCGCCGCTGCACGCCTCCAACGTGCAGCTCGTCTGTCCCGACTGCAGCGCGCCCACCCGGATTGGGCGTCGCCTTCTCGGCGACGGTCGGAAAGTACGCATTTGCCGCAAGTGCGACGGAGTTGTGGATCGATGAACCGATTGCAAGAGCACTATCAGGAGACGGTCGTCCCTGCTCTCGCCAAGGAGTTCGGGTATTCCAACGCGATGGCGGTGCCGAAGATCCAGCGGGTTGTGGTGAACATGGGCATCGGCGACGCCACACAGAATGCGAAGCTGATCGATATCGGCAGCGGTGAACTGGGCCAGGTGACAGGCCAGAAACCGATGACGACGAAGGCGCGTAAGTCGATTGCGCAGTTCAAGGTGAGACAGGGGCAGGCCATCGGCGCTATGGTGACCCTCCGCCGGGACCGGATGTACGAATTCCTTGACCGGCTGATTGGAATCGCCTTACCCCGGGTCCGCGACTTCCGCGGCGTGTCGCCGAACGGCTTCGACGGACGCGGCAACTACACGCTGGGTCTTCGCGACCAGTTGATGTTTGTCGAAATCGACTACATGAAAGTCGACAAGTCACGTGGTATGAACGTGTCGGTGGTGACGACCGCCAAGACCGACGAAGAAGGGCGGCGGCTACTCCAATTACTCGGGATGCCGTTCCGGACAAACTAGGCTGGGGCTCATATGGCTACGACCGCGAAGATCGCCAAAGAGAAGAAGACGCCAAAGTTCAAGGTGCGGTCACGAAACCGGTGCCATCTGTGCGGCCGGCCGCGTGCCTTTTTGCGTAAGTTCGCCTTGTGCCGTTTGTGTTTCCGCAAGTTGGCACTTGAGGGCGACGTTGCTGGCGTGACGAAGAGCAGCTGGTGACGGGGGCGGGCCGGCCCGGTGGCGAAGCAGCAAAGACGAGACCTTAAGAGTTATGACTGATTCCATTGCCGACATGTTGACGAGAATTCGCAACGCTACGGCCACCCAGCGCAAACGCGTGGATGTCCCGGCATCGCGGCTCAAGGCGGAGGTCGCGCGGATTCTGCAGCATGAGGGCTACATACAGGCCTTCAAGAGCGTTGACGTCGTCGTCGAAAAGGGACGGATGGCCCGCCCAATGATCCGTATCCAGCTAAAGTACGGTTCACGCGGCGAGAACGTCATCTCCGGTATCCAGCGGGTCAGTCGGCCTGGACGCCGGGTCTATTTCGGCCGAGACAACGTGCCACCGGTCCTCGCGGGGTTGGGGACCAGCATCCTGACAACGTCGCGCGGCGTGATGACGGGACGCCAGGCCATGAAGGCCGGCGTCGGCGGCGAAGTCTTGTGCAACGTCTGGTAAGGGTCCTGTCATGTCGCGAATAGGCAAGCAACCGATTCCCATCCCCAGCGGAGTCACCGTTCAGATCTCGGCCGATGCGGTCGAAGTCACGGGACCCAGGGGGACGCTGCGGCAGCCGCTGCCACCGGGCGTGCTCATAGAGATGGCAGACGGGCAGCTGGAAGCCAAGCTCCAGCGGGAGGAGCGCGGTCTGCGAAAATTCCACGGCCTTGGCCGCAGTCTGGTCGCCAACGCCGTGACCGGCGTGTCGGCCGGGTTCAACAAGGAACTCGATATCGTGGGTATCGGGTACCGGGCTGAAGTATCCGGCCAGCGGCTGACGCTGGCCCTCGGCTACTCCCACCCCGTGGTCTTCCCGATTCCTGACGGCATCGGGGTGACGGTGGACAATCAGACGCATCTGGTGGTGTCGGGGATCGACCGGCAAGTCGTGGGTCAAGTGGCCGCGAATATTCGAAGTCTTCGGAAACCGGATCCATACAAGCAGAAGGGGATCCGCTATACCGGCGAAGTCTTGAAGAAGAAGGTCGGTAAGACCGGGGCCTAGCAGCCCGTGGTGAAAGTCCCGCGTCGCACCGAGAGCGGCGATGCGGCCGCCG
>CALBET010001082.1 GCA_937888665.1 uncultured Acidobacteriota bacterium | reverse complement strand
AGGAGCAGAAACCATCCGCAAGGCCTCGCCGGCGCGTCCTACACCACCATCAAACCCGGTTGCTCGATGTGGTCCCGAATGGTGGCGAGCAACTCGGCCCCGAGCGCGCCATCGATGACGCGGTGATCGGCCGACAATGTGCAGGCCATGACCCGACCCACCCGGACGTCGTTGCCGACCACGACCGGTCGCGCGATGGCGGCGCCTACCCCAAGGATGCAGCTTTGCGGGGGATTGACGATCGCATACAGGCTCTCGACGCCATACATGCCGAGGTTGGAGATGGTGAAGGTGCCGCCAACGTACTCGGCCGGGCGCAGCTGGCCCTCGCGCGCGCGGCCGACAAGGCCCCTCGTCTCTGTCGCGATCGCCGCGAGATCCTTCTTGTCGGCGCCACGCACGATCGGGGTGATGAGACCGGTCGGCGTGTTGACCGCGACGGCGATGTCGGCATCCTCGTAGAGACGAACACGACCGTCAACCCAGGCTGAGTTGGCGCGCGGCACCTTCCGCAAGGCGAACGCCGCGGCGCGAATCACGAGGTCCGTCAACGTCGGCGAGATATCCGGCCGGAGCTGCTTGGCGCTGGCCAGCAGCGCGAGCGCCGCATCCGCCGCGCATTCGATCCGCAGGTAGAAGTGTGGGACCGTCTGCTTCGCCCGCTGCATCCGCGTCGCGGTCACGCGGCGCAGCGCGCTCAGGTCCTCGTCGTGGAACGGCCCCCCGGACGGGACCGAGGCACCGTCGTCGATTGGTGTCGGCGTGGGCGACGCGCCGGTCCGCTCTGCCAGCACGCGATCGACGTCGCTCTTGGTGACACGACCGTCCCGCCCGGTACCGGTGATCGCGGCCAGCGTCACGCCGGCCACGGCGGCCATCCGGCGCGCGATCGGCGTGGCGGCCTGGTCCGTTCCAGACGGGGGGACGGCGATGTCATCCGACCCGTGCGCAGCCGCGTGTGGTTCGGCCTCGACCGGCGGCGACCCGTCCGCGACCGGCGCGGCTGCCACCATCGGCGCCCCCGGGGCCACTGGGGCGACCTCGGCTGGAGCGCCCTGGTCGCGGGCCTCCGGCACTGACGCCCGTGCGGCCGTCTCGCCAGGCGCACCATCCGCGATCACAGCCAGCAGCGTCCCGACTTCGAGCCCCTCGGCCCCGGCCGCGACGTGAATCGCGTGCAGCACCCCTGAGACCGGCGCCTCGAGTTCGACGTTGGTCTTGTCCGTCTCGACCTCCACCATCGGCTCACCCGCCTCGACCCGGTCGCCCTCCTGTTTCAACCAGAGACTGAGCCGCACGGAGGTGACCGAATCAGCCAGCCGAGGCAGCCGAAATTCGGTGGTGGCGCTCATTGCTGGCGCCCCGCTCCGACGCACAGCCGAGCGGCGGCGTCCAGAATGGCGTCAACATCGAGCCGGTAGGCACGATAGAGGTCTTGAATGTCGCCCGACTGGCCAAAGCTCCGCACGCCCAGGGGCTGCACCCGGTGCGGCCCCACCCCGCCCAGCCACGAGAGCGTCGCGGGATGACCGTCCAGGACCGTGACGAGCCCAGCGCTGGCGGCCAACGGCGCCAGGAGGCGGCTCACATGCGCGCGTTGAGGCGCACCGGATCGGAGCGCGTCCAGCCAGTCATCGTGCAGCCGTCCGGCCGAGGTCACGACCAGGAGCCCGGCGCCGGGAATGTCCTCGACGATCTGCCGGTGCGCCTCGACCGCTTCGGCGATCACCGCCCCGGAGGCGACCAGCGCCAGCTCCACGCCGGGCGATGGCGGCTCAAGCCAGTAGCCTCCGTCGACCACGTCGGCTCTGGCCGACTCCGACAGCGTGCGCTCCGGCTGGTCGAGCGGTCTGGTCGATAACCGTAGATACACGGCGCCGCCGTCGTCGGCCTGGATGTGCGCGAAACTCCACCTGAGGATGGCCGTCAGCTCATCGACGTAGGCCGGTTCAAACGACGTCAGCCCCGGCTGCGCCAGGCCGATGAGGGGCGTCAGCACTGACTGGTGGGCGCCACCCTCTGGCGCCAGCGCGAGGCCCGACGGCGTGGCGACCACGATGAAGCGCGCGTCCTGATAGCAGGCATAGTTCAGGGCATCGAGGCCCCGGCTGATGAACGGGTCGTACAGGGTGCCCACCGGCAACAGCCGGGTGCCGAACAAGGGCGCCGTCAGCCCCAGCGCGGCCAGCAGCAGAAACAGGTTGTTCTCGGCGATCCCCAACTCGAGGTGCTGTCCGTCCGGCCCCATCGACCAGTCTTGCGCCGACATCGGCTGGTCTCCGCGGAACACGTCTGCCTGGGTGGACTGCGAGAACACCCCGCGACGATTGACCCACCCGCCGAGGTTCGTGGAGACCGTGACGTCTGGAGACGTCGTGACGATCCGGTCCGCGAGATCGGTGTGCCGCCGCGCAATGTCCGCCAGCACCCGACCAAATCCGGCTTGGGTCGACAGGCGCGGGCCCCGCGGGACGTCGAACACCGCCGGCACCGGCACGGGAGCGGCCTGATGCTCCCGTGTCTCGGCTTGGACGAACGGCACCGCATCGAGAAACGCGCGCAACGCCACGGGCGACTGGTCGAGACCGGCGAACGGCTCCCACTCGTCGCCCTCCGCGATGCCCATCTCGTCTCGGAGCGTGGCAATCTGCGCCGGGGTCGTCAGCCCCGAGTGATTGTCCTTGTGCCCCTCGAACGGCAGTCCATGGCCCTTGATGGTGTAGGCGATGAAACAGGTCGGCAGGTCGTCGACCGAGGCCTCGTGGAACGCCTCTCGGACGGCGTCCAGGTCATGCCCCGCGAGGTTGGTCATCAACTGATGCAGTGAGTCGTCATCGTGACAGTCCAACAGTTCGCGCATACCGGACGTGTCGCCCAGGTCGCGCTGCAGTCGGGTACGCCAGGCCGCGCCCCCCTGATACGCGAGGGCCGAATACGACGAGTTCGGGCAGTCGTCGATCCAGGCGCGCAGCGCGTCGCCGCCCCGCCCGGCGAACGCCGCGTCGAGCCGCTTGCCGTATTTCAAGGTGACAACCCGCCATTCCATCGTCTTGAAGATGGTGTCGAGCCGGTTGAAGAACCGGTCGGCCACGATGGCGTCGAGACTTTGCCGGTTGTAGTCGATGATCCACCACACATTGCGGACACGGTGCTTCCAACACTCGAGCAGCGCTTCGAAGATGTTGCCCTCGTCGAACTCGGCGTCACCCGCCACCGCCACCATGCGGCCCGGCGGCGTGTCCTTTCCGTCGTGGCCATCGGGCACCAGTCGTCGACTGCGGAGGAACTCCTGGGCAAGGGCCAAAAAGCTGGTCATCGCCACGCCCAGGCCAACTGAACCGGTGGAGATGTCGACGCCGTCACCATCCTTGGTGCGTGAGGGGTACGACTGCGCGCCGCCAAACGCACGGAACCGTTCCAACTGGTCTCGTGACTGCGTGCCGAGCAGATACTGAATGGCGTGGTAGACCGGACTCCCGTGCGGCTTGACCGCGACCCGATCACGCGGACGAAGCACATCGAAATACAACGCGGTCATCAGCGTGACCATCGACGCGCACGACGCCTGGTGCCCACCCACCTTGAGCCCGTCACGGCTCGGCCGCACGTGGTTGGCGTGGTGAATCATCCAGGTGCTGAGCCACAACACCTTCCGCTCGAGCGCGGTGAGACAGGGATTGACGTCGGCAGCGGCCGAGAGGGCCGACACGGTCGTGGCCTCGGCGGGGTGGGGCTGACCACTCATCGCGGAGAGATGGTATCTGATGCGCGCGGTGCCGAGTTGCCCTTCGTCACTGCGTCGCAATGGCGGCGCGGCCGCGGCGGAGGATGTATTTCTGGATCTTGCCGGTCGCGGTTTTCGGCAGCTCGTCCACGAGTTCGACATGCCGCGGCGTCTTGAAGTTGGCCATCTGCTCGCGGGCGTACTCGATGACCTCGGCTTCGGTGAGCGTGGCGCCCGGCGAGAGGACGACGAACGCGTGGGGCGTCTCGCCCCACGTGGGGTCGGGCATGCCGACCACGGCCACTTCCTGGATGGCCGCGTGTCGCATGAGCACCCCCTCGACTTCGACCGATGAGATGTTTTCGCCGCCGCTGATGATGACGTCCTTGAACCGGTCGCGAATCTCGATGTACCCGTCCGGATGCACGACCGCGGCGTCGCCGCTGTGGAACCAGCCGCCCCGCATCGCCTGAGCCGTGGCCTCCGGGTCGTCGTAGTACCCGTCCATGACCACGTTGCCGCGCACGACGATCTCCCCCAGCGTGTGTGCGTCGCGCGGCACAGGGGTGTCGTCTTCGTCCACAACCCGCAGCTCACCGGACGTGATCAGTTCCACGCCCTGTCGCGCTTTGACGACCGACCGGTCTTCGAGCGACAGTGCCGCGTGCTCGGGCCTGGGCTCGCACACCGTGATGAACGGCGCCGTCTCCGTCAGGCCGTAGACGTGCGTCAGGTCCCACCCGAATTCGCCCTCGACCCGCTGAATGGTCGCTGCCGCGGGGGGCGCACCCGCGGTCAACACGCGGACACCCCTGGGCACGTCGCCGCGCTCGGCCGCGGGACACCTCGCGAGCCCGATCAACACGGTGGGCGCCGCGCACAACATGGTGGCGCGCTCGTCGCGGATGAGTCTGAACGCCTGCACCGGCTCGACCTTCCGCAAGCAGATGTGGACGCCTCCGACCGCAGTGACGATCCACGGGAATGTCCATCCATTCGCGTGGAACATCGGCAGGGTCCACAGATACCGGTCCTCGCAGGTCATCGGCACATGGACCAGCGTGCCGATGGCGTTCATGTACGCGTTGCGGTGCGTAATCATGACGCCCTTCGGACGGGAGGTCGTGCCACTGGTGTAATTGATGGTCAGCAGGTCCCGCTCGTCGATCTCAACCCGCTCAACCCGCGACTCACACCCAGGCGCGGGACCATCGAACGCGCCGGTTTCCGCCGCGAGCAGTTGCTCGTAGTCCAGCCAGCCGTCGTGCGCCCCCTCCAGTGCGACACACCGCTCGATGCTGGGACAGGACGCGCGCACCGCCTCGACCGTCTCCAGAAAATCGGCGGACGCGCACACCACCGTGGCGCCGCAGTGCTGAAGGATGTACGCGATCTCAGGTGGCTTCAGTCGGAAGTTGATCGGCACGAGCACCGCCCCGATCTGCGGGACGGCGAAGAACGACGCGAGGTGCGAGTGCGTGTTCAGGGCGAGGTAGGCGACCCGGTCTCCCTTCCCCACCCCGAGTCGTCGTAACGCGGCGGACCAGCGGTCGCACCTGGCGAAGAACTGCTCGTAGGTCAGCCGGATGTCGCCATCGATGACGCACTCGCGGTCGCCGTACAACGCGCGCGCGCGGCGCTGGAACTCGAGAGGCGTGAGCGGTGTTTCCACGATGGAATGCGGGCCGGGACCGTCCTCAATCGTTACTGGACCGCCGGGCCCGTCGGGCCGCGATGATCTCGTCGTAGTCTTCGTCCGTCAGGTACGTCATGTTCACGTGCGCGTGATACATGTCGTCGAAGCTGCGTTGGCCCCAGCCCACCCACTGCGTCGGGTCCGGGTTGGCCCGGTTGGCGGCCGTGTTGTCGTGCCAAGCGGTCAGATGAATGACCGTCCCCTTGGGCAGCACCGGGGCGGAATCATCGGTGTAGACGTAGTTCACGTGCCAGTTGAAGTCGAAGTGATCCACGTGATTCAGCATCTCGACCCGCCCGTCGGGATAGATCGCCTCCATCGACATCGCCTTGCCGCGCACGTGCATGTGGGGCTGGTAGTTCTCGAGACGCGCCGGCAGGGGCAAGGACACATACGAATGATGTATCGTCACCTTCCCCGGTGGAATGTCCAGGGTCGCCATCGCGTGTTGCACCCCCAACGCCTGACCGAACACGCGATACTTCGGGACGGTGCCCTTCGGGTAAAACCAGATCCCGACATCGGTGGAACTGGTGATCTCCTCGCCGACCGAGTGATAGTGATTGTCGAACGCGATCCGTGATCCGACCTTCAGCAGCTTCCCGGTATTCTCGCGGAAGATGTCGCCCACCTTGCCCACCGCGAACTCCGTCAGGTAGCTACCTCGGCCCGGCACATCAACGGCAGCCACGTGATCCCCAGGCTGCTCTTCCTGTTGCAGATAAACGACGGCGTGATGCGTGACGCGACGACCCTCCAGCGTCGGGCGGACCTCCATGCCGGCAACCCACCGGTCCTCGGTCAGGCCGGTCTCGACGATCGGCTGCCACCACTGGTCTTGCCCCTCGGCGGTCTGGGTCCACGGATCCGACGTGACGACAAGATCCGGCTCGCGTCCGTACTCGTCCGCGAGACGCCACGCGTTGTCGGCCGGCCAGTCCGGCTGTGCCGGCAGGTCGGCGGCGTTCCCACGGGGCGCGCCAGCATCCACCCAGCGCGCCACCGTCTCGATTTCACGGTCGGACAGCGAGATGTCGTTCTGGAACTCCGTGATGCCGACGGTCTTGTCGAGGTGCCAGGGCGGCATCACCCGTTCGACCACCTTGGTCCGGATGGCGCGCGCCCACGGGCGGACGTCCTCGTAGGTCATCAACGACATCGGTCCCATCTGACCCGGTCGATGGCAGCCCTGACAGCTCCGCTGCAAGATCGGGGCGATGTCGCGAGTGAACGTGACGTCGTCCGTCCGGGCCGACGTCGTCCCGGCGGTCAGCACCGCCGCGACCGCGAGCGCGCCGATACGAGTGCACTGTCTCATCGCGTCTCCTGAACTCAGATGTCGAACTGTCGCGTCTACTGTACCTGAACTGTGACGTACCCGTTGGTCCAGCAGCAGAAAAATCCGCCGGCCATGATGGCGCTCTGGCCCCCGGAATCGTCCCACGCCAGCACGCGCAGCACGTACTCTCCCGGCTCGCTGAAGGTCACGGTTGTGTCGGCCCTCGCCGTCGAGCCGATGGCCGGCGCGGGGTCCGCGAACGTCACGTCGCCCGGCCCCCGATACTTGCTCCACACGAGTCCGAGACTTGGAGGCCGCTGTGCGTTTCTGGCCCTGCGAACGCCGTCATCGGTGGCCCAGACCGTCAAGACGGTCGGGGTCGACGTCGCCGCAGCGAGGGTCCCGCGCACACCCAGCGGCCCCTGCCCTGGGTCGCCAGTCGGCCCCCCGAACCTGACAACCGGCGGCGTGTTCCCGCTGGTCACCTCTTCCAGCGCCGTGATTTCCCATTCCGGCCGCACATGTCCTGGAATAGAGATAGTCTGGTCGTTCGCGGTCAGCGTCCAGGTCAGCTGGCTGTCGAAATCAGCCGGCACCACGACCGCGAAGACCCCCGTCTGTCGTCTCGGGAGAAAATGGGTAGGCTGCTCCCGATCGGCCGGACCCGGGCTGAAAGCGTTCTCCGGCCCGACCGGAATATCGAGGTGCTGTTCGTAGTTGCGGTTGAAGTAGCCGAACACCAGACTGCGCGTACCATCCGTATTGCGATGCCAACCCTCGAACGATGCGGAGACACTTTGACCAACGGCGTGCGGGATCGGCGCATCCGCTCGGGTATCCTGCGCGTTGGCGAGCCCTGGCATCACCGCGGCGAGCGCCAGCACACCGAGGCTGGTCTGCCGCCGGAAGCCTCTGTTTCGGATCGACGTGTGCACAATGCTGAAATCTTGACCAACACTCGGTAGAGTGTCAATGTCGCCGACCGGGTAGACCCGCGCACTGAGTCACACACATGACCTCGCTCATTACCTCAGACACCGAACTCGCCTCTGCCTGTACGCGGTGGTCGACGAAGACGGTGCTCGGTCTCGATACCGAATTTTTCCGCGAGCGCACCTACTACCCCTGCCCCGCGCTCATTCAGGTGGCCGACGGTGACGCGGTGGCGCTGGTCGACCCGCTGGTCGTCTCCGATTTCACGCCGCTCGACAGGCTGCTCGCGGACCCGACGGTCGGCATATTGATGCACTCGTGCGGAGAAGACCTCGAGGTCTTCGAACGGCTGTGCTCGAGCGCGCCGACCGGTATTTTTGACACGCAGCTGGCCGCCGCATTCGCGGGCCATGGTTTCTCGCTCGGCTACAGTGCGCTGGTCACGACCCTGCTCGGCGTGGAGTTGGACAAGGGCGAGACACGCTCGGACTGGCTACGGCGGCCGCTCTCCGAGTCGCAACAACGGTATGCGGCGCTGGATGTCACGTATCTCGAGCCCATGCGCCTTCGGCTGGTACAAGAACTGGAGGCGCTCGGCCGCGCGGCCTGGGTGGAGCAGGAGTTCGAGCATCGACGCCGCTGTCGGCAGGTTGAGAGACAACCGGAAGAGGTGTACCTCAAGGTTCCAGGACGCGGGGCGCTGGCTCCGCCGGACCATGCAGTCCTTCGGGCGCTCACGGCGTGGCGCGAGACCGAAGCGCAGGCGCGCGACCTGCCGCGCCGGCATTTGATGGCCGACGACGTGCTGGTCAGCCTGGCGCGCGTCCACGCCCCCTCGGCGGACACATTGCGGGACGTCAAGGGCGTCTCACCCCGCGTCAGGACGCGCTATGGCGATGTCATCGCCGCCTGCATCCAGACGGCGCGAACCGCCGGGCCCGACGTGGTGGACGCCCCCATGAATTTGCGCCCTCATGCGGCCACGCTGAAGCGGCTCAAGGCCGCCGTCCAACTCGAGGCGGAGACGCAGGCGGTCCCGCCGGGGCTGCTCGCCACCCGGCGTGCGCTTGAGTCTCTTGTCGTCAGTTCGGTGACCGGAGCCGAGGTGCCGGCCGAGTTTCTAGGCTGGCGCTCCGAGGTAATCACGGACGCGCTGCTCGCGTGCCTGTAGCGGGGATCACAAGGGCGTGCGGCCCGGATTGGACCGGACGGTGCGGCCCAGGTTGAGCAAGGAAGGTGCCGGCCGCCGTCCGGACCGACACGAGTGAACCCCGTGGCGCCCGGAGCGGCAGCTGGACGTTCGTTCGTGGTCCTGAGTCGTGGCGACTCGTTAGACCATGTCTTTGAGCTTCTTGAGCGGAAGGATCTTCACCCTGGTGCTCGCGGGCTTCGCCTTCACGTCCATGAGCTCGCCGGGCCGAAACGGATTCGGCACGTTCTTCTTGGCTTTCTGAGCCGGCTTCTGGATCGTCTTGATCTTCAGCAGGCCGGGCACGGTGCACGAACCAACCGAGCCCTTCGCGATGTGTCGCCCGATGATGCCCTCGAGCGCGTCGAACACCGACCCGACCTGCTTCTTGGTCAGCTCAGTACTCTCGGCGATGTCCGCGAGTATCTGGGTCTTGGTCATCGCCGCTTGTAGTTTTTTTGCCTTTGCCAACATCTCCTCCTAAGGGTTGCTGTGACGCGAAAAATCTGCGTCTGGGCGGCCCGGTGGCCACCACACGCATTCCACACTGTACACCGTCACGCGCTCCCCAGCCAGCCTCCTTTCACGCCTGTGACGCCACGCCGTCCACGCAGGAGAGGCCCGACTCAAGAATTGTCGCCCCTCGGACGAACGACGACCATCACGCCTGGCCGGGCCGGGAGGTCTTGATCAACACTTGATGGTCCACTCTGCTGGGCCAGCGTCCGTACGGTCCGCGGTTCAGACAGTGCGTCAGTCAGTAGCACCGCCAATTCCCAACAGCCCGTGGTGGAAGTCCTGCGTGGCACCGAGAGCGGCGATGCGGCCGCCGGACAAGGCGAGAAGAGGGAGAATACCGGCAGTATTCGACCGATGAACAACGCAGATCGGCGGATTGCAGCGCCGCTCGAATGCAGCGGGACTTCCAACACGGGCTGCTAAGGCCCGCTCAATCGACACCGATGACCAAACCGACCGCCGGCGCGCCGACCAAGCCGGCACCGCGATACACCACGGTATCGGGGCGCCCCGTCAACGCGCTGTACACGGCCGGTGACCTCCCGACGACCGTGTCCGCGGAGCCGCCCGGGACCTTTCCCTACACCCGCGGCATCCACGCCAGCGGCTATGGCGGCAAGCTCTGGACGATGCGGCAGTTCTCCGGATTCGGGACGCCGGCGGAGACCAATCAGCGCTACAAGGAACTGCTCGCAGCCGGGGGCACCGGGCTGAGCGTGGCCTTCGATCTGCCCACCCTCATGGGACGCGACCCCGACCACGCGCTCTCGCTGGGTGAGGTCGGTAAGTGTGGCGTGAGCGTGGCCTCGCTGGCCGACATGGAACGCCTGTTCGAGGGGATCCGGCTCGACGAGGTCACCACGTCGATGACGATCAACTCGCCGGCGGCCATCATCCTGGCGATGTATCTCGTGGTGGCCGAGCGACAGGGCGCGGCGTGGGCGACACTGGCCGGCACGCTGCAGAACGACATCCTCAAGGAGTACATCGCGCAGAAGGAATACATCTATCCACCGCGGCCCTCGATGCGGCTCGTGACCGACACGTTCGGGTTCTGCGCGCGCGAGGTCCCACGGTGGAACCCTATCTCCGTCAGTGGGTACCACATCCGCGAGGCCGGCGCGACGGCGCTACAGGAACTGGCCTTCACGCTGCGCGACGGCATTGAGTACGTCCAATACGGGATCGACGCCGGGCTCGAGGTCGACAGCTTCGCGCCGCGTATCTCCTTCTTCTTCAACGCGCACAATGACTTCTTCGAGGAGATCGCCAAGTATCGCGCGGCTCGGGCGCTGTGGGCAACAGTCATGCGCGACCGATTCGGCGCGAAAGACGACCGGTCGTTGAAGTTGCGTTTCCACGCGCAGACGGCTGGCGTGTCGTTGACCGCGCAGCAGCCATACAACAACGTGACGCGCACCGCCATCCAGGCCCTGGCCGCCGTGCTTGGCGGCGCCAACTCGTTACACACGAACTCGCTGGATGAGGCGCTCTCGCTTCCGACCCGCAAGGCGGCGTTGCTCGCGCTCCGCACCCAGCACGTGCTCGCGGCAGAAAGCGGTGTGACGGGCTATGTCGATCCGCTGGGCGGTTCGTATTTCGTGGAGCGGCTGACCCGGGACATGGAATCGGGCGCCCAAGCGTACTTCGAGCGGATCGACGAGAAAGGTGGCATGGTGGCCGCCATCGAAGAGGGCTTTCCGCAGCGTGAGATCGCCGAGAGCGCCTACCGCTTCCATCGCGAAGTCGAAGCGGGCGAACGAACCGTCGTCGGGGTGAACGGCTTCGTCGACGAATCGCGCACCGGGATCGAGACGTTGTATATGGGTGAAGGTACCGCCGATGCGCAGTGCGCCGCCCTGGCCCACCTGCGACAGACACGCGACGGGGCCGCCGTCGACCAGGCGCTGGATAGGCTTCGAGAGGCGGCGCTCGGCGCCGATAACCTGATGCCGATCTTGCTGGACGCCGTTCGCGCCTACAGTACGGTCGGCGAGATGTGCGACGCCCTGCGCGACGTGTGGGGCGAATACGAGGAAGCCGCCGTGGTCTAGGCCTTCCAGCCATCGCCGAGGTTACGCCAGGCAGGCGGGCCCGGCACGCACCCGTAGCAAGGGCCTTCCAGCCTTCGCCGAGGCTACGACGGGCAGGCAGGCCCGTTGAATCAAGACCCGACGTCACAGAGGAATCCCCCATGACCGATGACCCGGCGCTCCACCCCGCGCTCACCCAACTGTCAGAGGAAGAGCAGCTGTTCCGTTCCAGCGTCCGCGCGTTTGCAGAGGCGGAGATCGCGCCGCACGTACGGGAGATGGACAAGCAGGCCGCCATGCCGCGGACCCTGATCGACCAGCTGTTCGACATCGGGGTCATGGCGATAGAGATTCCCGAGGTCTTCGGCGGAACCGGCGCGCCGTTCTTCTTGTCGGTTCTCGCGGTCGAAGAGCTGTCCCGTGTCGATCCTTCAGTGGCCGTCGTCGTCGACGTCCAGAACACCCTGGTCATCAACGCCCTGTTGAAGTGGGGATCCGAAGACATACGGCAACGGTTCCTCCCAGCCCTGGCGACCGACACGATTGGCGCCTACGCCTTGTCGGAAGCCGGCTCCGGCAGTGACGCGTTCGCGCTGACGACGCGTGCCATCGAGGATGGGGACGAATACGTGCTGAGGGGGCGCAAGCTCTGGATCACGAACGCCAAGGAAGCCGGGCTGTTCATTGTGTTCGCCACCGTGAACCCCGAGGCCGGACACCGCGGCATCACCGCCTTTCTGGTCGAGCATGACCGACCTGGCTTCGAGGTCGGCAAGAAAGAAGACAAGATGGGCATCCGGGCGAGCAGCACGTGCGAATTGCTGCTCGACGACTGTCGCGTGCCCAAAGCCAACGTCCTCGGCGAGGTGGGCGTCGGCTACAAGGTCGCCATCGAGACCCTGAACGAAGGGCGCATCGGCATCGGCGCCCAGATGGTCGGCGTCGCGCAAGGCGCGCTCGACCACACCCTCGCCTACGTCCATGAGCGCGGCCAGTTCGGCCAGCCGATCGGCGCGTTCCAGGCGGTTCAGTTTCAGCTCGCGCAGGCGCAGACCGAGGTCGAGATGGCCCGGCTCGGCGTCTACAACGCGGCCCGCCTCCGTGACGCCGGACGACCATTCTTGACGGAAGGAGCCATGGCGAAGCTGTTCTCTTCGCAGGTGGCCGAGCGGGCTACGTCGCTAGCGGTCCAGTTGTTCGGCGGCGTGGGATACACGAAGGACTACCCTGTCGAGAAGCTCTTCCGAGACGCCAAGATCGGACAGATCTACGAAGGGACGTCCAACATGCAGCTACAGACCATCGCCAAGCAGATCATGCGTCCGAAAGGCTAGGTCCAGGCTCGTGTCGCGGGTGGCCCGGGGTTGCCTGACGGGAAGCCGGTCGGCAGCGCGGAAAAACGCAACTGACACCGGGTCCGAACCGCGCCTGGATGCGGCCCCGGGATGGGCACAGTCCTGGACGCCAGACGGTCGGAACCTATCCTTTACGGTTGAGTCGAGTTCGGGAAACGCGGTCTCCGTCACGTCAACGGATCGGACCGGCGAGCCTGACACGCTACTGGAGATACCCGGCGACTCGCGAACGGCTACACCAGCCGGAATTTCGTTCGTTCGTGCTCGGCACAAGCCCGGGCGGACAGCTCGCGACGCCAGAAGACATCGCGCACGCCGTGGTGTACCTCGCGAGCGACGAGGCCGGCATGGTGAACCGCGTGACGCTTCCAGTTGACGGCGGCTGGACCGCCTGGTGAATACAAGCGGGGGCCGGGACTCCCGCGGGCTACCAGTTCATGGCGCGGTCGGAGGTGGACTTTCCGCCACGGGCGAGGCGCGCGTTGGTGGGGGTGGTGATGTGGACAACGTAGTCGAACTCGCCGGTGCCGAGGTCGTCACCGGGTGTCGGTTCGGTTGCGGCGAGTGTCTTGACCAGCCGCACGAAACGCTCGCCGAGCGCACGCGCCGCGTCGGGTGGCGTATCCGCCGTCACCGTGAGCGACAGCGCGACCGTACGTCCCCGCTGGTCGATGTCCGCGTCCAATACGGCGTCGCTGGTGGTCACCCCGGCCAGCGCGAGCAATGCCTCGTCGTGGCTCAGCACCGGATGGGTCGGTGTCGTTCCGCTGTGGCCGCGGGCGAACCAGCCACCGATGGTCTTGATGGCGGAGGGGACCAGCGTGAATGCGGCCGCGCTGAAGACGGCGGCTGTCGCGATGCCCACGACGTCGGCGGAGCCCGCCTGAGTGACCTCGCGGGGGGTCATGGCCGCCACCATGTCCCAGTGGCCGGGCAACGCCCCTGGGACCGGCGGGCGCATGTGGCTGAACTGGTCTACGCCCGCCACCACACCCAGAGACGGGAGCGGCGTGGTCCTCGGCCGCTCATCGCGCAGCAGGATGTCTTCGCGGAAATTGAGACGCGCCGCCTGGGTCCGGTCGTTTCGATCGAGAGCCAGGGCGCGCCTGATACGTTCCAAAGAAGCGGGTGGCGGGGCGGGAACTGGCACCTGCACGCGGCGTGCGTCATGAGTTGGGAA
>CALBET010001081.1 GCA_937888665.1 uncultured Acidobacteriota bacterium | reverse complement strand
CCATCGGACTCCGACCGACGAGATCCTCGGTCGCGCACCCGACGAGCCGAGCCAACCCGGTATTCACGTACACCCACCGCTCATCGACCATCAGGCCGATCCCGTCCGTCAGGTGTTCCATCAGCGTGCGCAGGCGTCCTTCACCCGCGCGCAGATCCTGTTCCCAGAGCTTGCGTTCGGTGATGTCCAGGCCCGTGGTCAGGATCGTCGGCTTCCCGGACAGCTCGAACGTGGACGCCCGCACGTCGAGCCAGAGGATGTCGCCTGACTTGGTCACGATGCGTGTCTCGTACCGCGTCGGCGCGTCCTCCCCATGCAGGCGCCGCCCGCGGAATTTCCGAATCATCTGCACATCGTCGGGATGGATGATGTCCCAGAGGTTGGTCCGCTGCAATTCCTCGGCGGTATAACCACTCAGCCGTACAAACTCCGGGTTGAGGTAGATGGCACCCTCCTTCTGGAGCAGGGCAATCACCGCCTGGCTGCTCTCGGCCAACCGCCGAAACCGCCGCTCGCTGTCCTCAAGTCGGGTTGTCGCGTCGCCGTCGCGCAGGGCCGCCACCAGGAAGTCACCGGCCTCGCGGAGCGTCGTCCGTTCCTGCGCCGACCACCGGTGCGGCGTCGCCGAGCCGAGCGAGAGCAACCCGACGACTTCCGTGGGGTGTTGCACCGGCGCGTGGAGGACAGCCACGAGGTCGCCGCCCGACAGGGCCGCAGACAGGACGCCGCTCGCGGTGCCGGCGGCCGTGTCGTCGCTCGCGATCAGATCTACCTCGGCGAGGGTTCCCATCACCTGGGCCGACAGCACCAGTTGGGTCGCCGCGGGCCAGGACAGCCCTGCCGGGCCGACCGAACGCGCGACCGTGATCTGGCCATCGGCAGCGACGGTCGAGTAGGTCGAGCGGAGGTGTGGAAAATGGGCATGCAGGCTGTCGACCACAGTCTGGATGATGCGGTCCGGCGGCTCTCCGTCTCGCATCGCTCGCGCGATGTCGCTGTTCACCGCCAGCCGCACGTCGCGCTCCCGCAGATCGTGTTCGGCTCGCCGCCGCCCGGCGATCGCCGCCTGCGTACGCGACTGCAGGTCACGCGTGCGCCCGACGCCGAACCCGAGCAGGCCGAGCGCCGCGGCGCTCAGGAGGGTCGGCACGGTGTCCCAGGACAGGGTCGGCGACCCCGCCTGCACGGAATCGAGCAGCACGGTGAATGGCACGACGGCGAGCCCTGCCAGCGCCCCCGGCACCGCGCCCCGCCACGCCGTCACGACGACCGGCAGGACTGCGAGCAAAGCGGGATGCACACCAAGCGACCCGTGAATCCAACCGTAGGAGAGAAAATACAGGACCCAGCCCGCGGCGGACAGCCGCCACCGAGTTACCAGGGCACGTCGACGAGTCAGGAAACCGGAGCCGACCTGGTCGTGATCACTGCCCATGCTGGCGACTTGTTCCGCTCGTCATACGACGGCGCGTTATATACGCTGATGAAGCCGGATTATACCGTCTGTGGGATAATCGGCGGGCCGGGAGAAACCTCAACAGCATGGCGGACCGTTGGCATCGGCGATGGGGTGCCGTGTGCCTCCCTTCTCCTGGCGCCTGATGTCGGGGCGTGGCGCAGCCTGGTAGCGCGCCTGCTTTGGGAGCAGGAGGCCCCCGGTTCGAACCCGGGCGCCCCGACCACTTTTCGCCTCCCAACTTGCAACGAACTTGCACCGAGGGGGACATCAAAGGGCGCCCGAAGGCGCCCTTTCTCCTCCTTGAAGTCGGCCGAGAACCGTTGGCCGAACGTCTGTCGGGTCACGCCTTCTCGGCGCCACGGAAGAACGCCTCGCGGTGGCGCAGTTCGGCAAGATGTGACCGCCGCCCCGAGGAGCCCCTCGATCGGCGCCCCGGTCTCGGTCGGCAACTCGGTCGCCCGAAGTCCGATCTCCAACTCGATGTAGTAGGCGCCGTCTCGCGTGCTGCAACTTGATTCTCGTACGCTGAAGACGAACTACTGTGACCCGGCCAGCAGGTCAGCGAGCGCATCCTTAAAGACCGGATTGATCCTGTACGGCCCCCTGTATCCGGTCAGGCGCTCCCGAGGCTCCTGCTCAGGCACGACGCGCTGGACAAGGTTCGTGTCGTTTGAGAGGCGCCCCAAGCCGTGCTGGGCGCCGTGCGCAATCCCCTCGCTGCTCAGATACGTCTCCGCCTGCCTGTCTGTCATCTCGTCAACGATCATTCACTCATAAATCTAGGAGAACTCTCGAAGCCGGCGACGGCACTCGTAGAGAGGGTCAGTGATGCCATTGGCGTCTTGTGGCAACCTCGCCAGATTCGACGCCTAGCACGCGCCGAGGCCGCCGCGGCACTCATCAAGGCCGATGGTGCAAATGCCGTCACCGATCTGCAGCGACGAGCAATGCAACGGGTTCTTCACGAGGAGACTCGTTCCCAGCAGAACATCGAAGACATCACGCGCCTGGCGCGGCCGGACGTCAGAGAAGGCGCGAAACCTGACGATGTCGAGGCAGATTGGCTGGTGCGATTTTTCGATCGAGCTCGGATTACCTCTGACGTCGAAATGCAGACGCTGTGGGCTCGAGTCCTAGCGGACGAGGCGAACGCTCCGGGTGCGTTCAGCCGCCGAACGGTGGACTTGGTAGCGACGCTAGAGAAGTCAGAAGCGCGTTGCTTTTCCGACTTCTGTAGCTTCTGTTGGGTAATGGACCAGCTGACGCCTCTAATCTTCCGCGACGACCTATATCAGACGACGTTGTATCGGGATGCGGGAATTAGGTTCGGTTCGATCATGTACCTCGACATGCAGACCGGCTCCGTTGTGCTTACCACAGCCGGCAACGAGTTGGCTCCAATCTCCGGTGCGACTGAGAATCGAGAGTTCTTTGACTTTGTGTGCGATACGTGGCGCGAGTCAGGTATAGGCGTCACAACTGATGAACCCTAGCTAGGAACGCCGGCCAGATGTCCACGCACCCGCCAAACCGGTCGGCACGTGATACCACCGCGCCCAGCGTCCTCGGTGTTCCTAAGGTGACGACAGAATGTTGGGCGGAGATAAATCCGTCGAGCAATGGCTCAAGGCGTACGGCATCGACAAGCCCTTCTTGAAGTTCGGGCCTGCAGCGCGGCATATTGGTTCTCTCTTGCTGAGGGGCATTGCGGTTTCTGATGAGGATGTCAAGACAGCCTTGACGGGGGACCTCAAAGAGCGCTGGCGGCTTCTGGTGGAGGAGGTCCAGCAGGACCTGCCGCTACCAGAACTCGTGCTCGACGAGATTCTCAAGAGTGAGGAATTTGATGCCCAATTCGACGACGACACTGCTTCGGAGCCGATGCGCGAGGCCGACCGGCTCATCGGCCAAGGAAGAGCCTTCTCTCCGACAGAGTGTTGGAAGCGCAAACGTGCGTATTGGCAGATTGTCAGAGCCAAGTACGACGGCTTCGCGCCAACACGTCAGTGGAGTAGTGTAATGAGAATGAAGTCATCCTTCCCCCGCTTGCGACGACAGGGCAAGCCCGGACGCGTGCTCTCCGTTTACGAGGAACTGAGCGACCGCCTCGCGACGGCCGAACACCTGCTTGTCTCGGCGATACGGAAGAACGAAGCCGCGGCAGAAAAGGCGTCAGACATCGCGAGAGGTAAATAGATGGGTCGGTGGCTAAACCAGGCAATGCAGCGGACCGGCTGCGCCGGCCGCTGAACGCCGACGTCAGGCAGCTGCGAGTCGGCCGGGATGCCTGCGCGTCACTCGGCCCCCTGGACCGCCGGGAACTCAAGTGTGAGTCTGACCGTTGGGATCAGCTCGCAGCGGCGGTCACGCGGGTCATGCGGACCACCTAGTCTAGTCACCATGGTTCATGACGTGTTCAGCGCCTGGCAGCGGTTGGTGGCCCTGGTCCCAGCAGCTTCGATCACCTGCTGAATCGCTTGCGCGACGAGCTGTGGATTGTCGACGTGGACATCGTGTCCGCTCGACGGGTCGACCACAAATCTGGCGTTTCTGGACAGCTTGGCGAGGTCCTCCTTCTCCTTGAACTTCTCGCGTTGCAGGTCGTTCCACTCATCGATCGATGCCCCACGAGGTGCCGGCTGGGGCCGGGTATCGTCGACCACGACCAATGGCCGGTCCCCTGAGAAGGCAGATGCCAGACCTTGTAGAAACTAGCTGAAACCTGTGGCTCCTAATTGATTCATATCATGTGAGTTGCGGACTACTTGTTGAAACCTGTTGAAGTTCGTGGTTTCTGGGGGCTCTGTATATCCATAAGTCAGCTACAGTCTGCATAGCAAGCACCGCCACGACAACTTGACAACGCCTTTCTTGGAGATCCGTGTATCTACAGTTTGGCTGGCAGTCAGCTTGTTCTGCCTGGGTTTCAATGGTCGGAGCGGGGGAGGCACCCGCGAACCGCTTCAAGGAGTTCGTCACTCGTGAACGGTTTGAGCAGAAACGGGCGCTGTATTTCCTTGAGGCCACCTCGGACGGCCACGTGGTGCGCGTATCCGGAGATGAACAACACGGCCGTCTCTGGATGCCGGTCGGTCAGCTCCTCGTATAGGTCGAATCCGTCCATGCCGGACATGACGACGTCGGTAATCAACAAGTCGATGTGGTGGGGATGGTCGACTGCGATGGCACGGGCGTCTTTACCGTCGGTGGCCTCCATGACGTGGTAGCCCGCGGTGGCCAACATGCGGCACATGAGCCTCCGAATCGGCAGGTCATCATCGACGACCAGAATGGTCTCGCTGTGGGTCATGCCGTCTGGTTCCTTGCCGATAAGTCGGTGGGGAGTCATTTGTCCGGTTCGCCGACCTTGCCGGCGGGCTACTCTGGACTGCGGCACTTCCACCACCCCCAACACTGGGGCTGTTTTCACTGGCCAATTTGTCTCAACTGCTGCGCAGTCTGTTTGCCGTTAACGGCCGCCAGGGGAACGCTAGCGAAGTGGACCGCTTGGGTCCGGCCCTTCCCGACCGCGAGGAACGAATAGGTTTCTGGCGAATCGATGAACGTAGTATTGCGCACGGACAGGAACCGTCGACTGTCATTGAGCACATCCACCAGGTGGGTCTGGGCCGGAACGAAGAGTTCTCCCGGCAGGGTCACAGCGGGCAGGCTGAACACAATGGTCACCGGATGAAACATACCCTTCGGCGCGATTGACATTTTCATTGGTGCTTCGCCAACGACCTCCACGTAGCTGATGGATTGTTTATGAATCGCGACGGATTCCCCGGCCTGCGTGTGAAGTTGCAGGTAGGTCCGGGGTCATTCAGAAGGTCCGAGCACCGAACGCTCCCTCTCGAGGGCAGGTGCACCGACCCGATGACGCGGCGTCCGGAGACGTTGACACGAACATGGACGGTTCTTGTGCCATCGGCGTCGGCGAGCATATCGTGGCCGCTCGCGCGCCTCACGGCTTGCCTCGGTCTTGTGTCGCCATGTTTAACCTCCTTGTGCGGCACCCTTGCTTGCCCCTCGCCGGACGCGCACAGGGCCTCACAACGGACCGCCTCGGGCCATAGGTCGTTTCATGTAAAGTATTTGCAAGACTCACACCAGCGCAGTTTCTGGCATCAGGAACGACCAATACGATCGTTGACGTCAGTATTTGCCTCAAACAGTTCAATGCCGAAGTGGCTAGAATGTGGTCATTGCGACGAGATATTAGCCACACGTGGCCAATTTATTACCCGATGCCACAGCGAGTCTAGAAGATAAGAAGGGCTCGGAGCACCATCGTGAGCATCAGGCGCTCGCTCGGGAGATGGGGCCTATGCTGGATGTGGCGAGCCGCACCGGCGGAAATCGGAAGGGGGAGGCATGCCGGTACAGGTCGTCGAAGCATTCTCCGCTGGCTGCCCGTTGTGCAACGCCGCAGTTGCTCAGCTGAGACAAATTACCGGTCGCACGTGTGACATGAACCCGGTGGCCAGGTCGGTGCTTGAGCCGGTTGCTGTTGATCACCTTCAGTTCCGAGATCGTCGGCGAAACCACGGGTTTCCCCAAGGTACACTTAACAGCCCGTGGTAGAAGTCGCGCGTCGCACCGAGAGCGGCGCTGGACCG
>CALBET010001080.1 GCA_937888665.1 uncultured Acidobacteriota bacterium | reverse complement strand
CGGTGAGGCTGCGGAACCCGACGCCGCGTGCAGTGAGTTCGTCCACAACGGCGAGCATGTGTTGGGTGTTGCGACCGAGGCGATCAAGTTTCCACACCGTCAGCACGTCACCTTCACGGAGGTGGTCCAGGCAAGCGTCCAGTTCTGGGCGGCTGGCCGTGGAGCCGCTGACGCCGTGGTCGGTGAAAATCCGGGCAGCCCCGGCTTCGCGAAGGGCATCCAGTTGAAGCTGGGGAGTCTGGTCGGTGGTGCTGACCCGCGCGTACCCGATGATCGCCATCCCTATCCCCCGTCTCACAATCCCGTACCGTTCCGGGTTATGAGAATAGAGGTTGTGAGACAGGGTTTCAAGACAGGCAGCAGTCGGGTTGAGCCAGGACGTGCAGCACACCTTCGTCGGGCCGGTGCAGTCTCATCAACCCATCTTTTTCGAGACAGTGGGATGGCAATCGGACGGTTGGTCGAGCCGCCAAGGCGGCCCGAATGTGAGTAAAGAAGCCCTGTTTCGCGACCGGTACGTCGAATACATCGCAGCGGGGAAAACGGGGGCGGGCCGTCGTGCGTCTGCGCGGCCCGGCCGCGTTGCAATGTATAGCCGCATCGACCGCCACTCACTGCTTGAGCCACGTCGAATCCGCAGTTGGACGGCGCTGCGCGCGCCAGCCTCTCGCTCGTGCAGTGCCGGCGAACCTGCTGCCGGTGCCCGGTCTCCGGGTTGACGCCGGCGTCCACCGTCAGCCTGTAGCGCACAACGTGTTTCCCGGCCTTACGGTCGAGCACCTCGACCTTTTTGATCTGCGGCGGCCCAACTCTTCGCGCTAATGGAGGAAAAGACTTATGGTCTTATTCGGCGGCCCACGCGACGATCTGGTCGATGACGCGACGAATCGAGGGTAACTCGACGTTGGCTAGGTCGAGAGTGTGGACAAGGCTGCGCACACCGTTTGCTGTGGTGAGGGGCAAGCCGTAATGCTGCTCGGCATACAGCTTCCAGTCGACCGAATCCTGTGGGCCCATGCCGAGGGCAGCGCGGCATTCCTCGCGCATCTGCAGCCATCCCGGAAAGTTGGAGGCGCTGTCGGGGTAACACTTTCGGATTCCCTCCGCGGGCAGCGCGAAAAGCAAATCCTTTTCCGGAACCCCGAACGAGGTGGGCGGCGGAAAGCCCTGATCGGCATAGCTCTTCATCAGGCGAGTGACCCATTTTTCTTCGCGTGAGCGCTTCTTGCTGCTTCGGCGGGCCATTGTGTCGGGGTCAGTGTCGTCGGTCAGCACGCCGACTTTGATGCCGAGTCGCGGAGTGAGCTCGCCGTCGATTAAGCCCTCCATGTTGCGGGTTCCGTGCATAGGGACGATGGTGACGCCGGCGGCCTCGAGGGCAGGGGTGGCGTATTCGTCCAGGACTGCGTGATCGAGCGGACCTTCCACGAACAAGATGCCCCGGACCATCGACAGCACGGTGGTCGGATGCATGCCTAGATCGCGCGCCACGTCTTGCAGAAGGGGTGTGGCGGGCGCGACGTTGCGCGCGCGTGTCATTAGGGGATTCCCGCTGCGGGTGATGTGCACGTGGGCAACATCGGGGCCTGAGTCACGCAGGAACTCCTCGTGGTGTGTAGCCAGGACGATGTTGAACCCCCAATAATCGACCATCCGGTTACACCAACGGACAACACTCTTCACTGCCCACGGGTGTAGATGTGTCTCGGGTTCGTCTATTAGCAGTACGTTCCCCGAGAAATGCTTCCCCTGAAGGCTTTCCGCCGGATCGGAACCGTCGCTGCGGACGACCAGGTGCAGCGCGATCTGGATCGCTACAGCGACCCAACGCGACGAGCCTCGGCCCAGGGAACCAACGGCATCATGACCCGGCTCAGAAAGCACTTCTACGTCAACGGACCTAGGCTCGCGGTAGCTGAGCGTCACCGAAAAACGGTCTTCCCATTTGGTAGGCACCTTAACGTGTGCGTGTATGGAACCGTCGAGAAAGTCGGGTAAGAACATGTTGGCCAAGCCGGAAAACTGGTCCAAGTAGTCCTGTAGATATGAATTTACCTGCCACGGCGTCCCAGGCTTCCGCGGCCAGTCTCTGACGAGTACCGGCATGTCAGCCCCCTGCTTATTGGCCTTGGCCTTGGCCATGAGCGCGTTGCCGACTCGGGTTTCGATACCGTCGATCTCCCAGTCGAGGAAGATCGGCAGCGGACGCGGACCGGCGTCGATC
>CALBET010001079.1 GCA_937888665.1 uncultured Acidobacteriota bacterium | reverse complement strand
TGCTGCTCGTCGGGTGGTTCAAATCGTTCGCCACGCCGCTGGTGATCATGTCGGCGATCCCGTTCTCGTTGATCGGCATCCTGCCGGCCCACGGGTTGCTGAACGCGTTCTTCACCGCCACATCGATGATCGGGTTCATCGCCGGTGCGGGCATCGTGATCCGGAACTCGATCATCCTGGTGGACTTCGTCGAGCTGCGCCGCCGTCAGGGTATGCCGCTCGACGAGGCGGTCATCGACGCCGGCGCCGTTCGCTTCCGCCCGATGATGCTCACCGCGTCGTCGCTCGTCGTCGGGGCGGCGGTCATGCTGTTCGATCCGATTTTTCAGGGTCTGGCTATCTCGCTCATGGCGGGCGAGGTGGCCTCACTCCTGCTGTCCAGAATGACCGTGCCCATCGTCTACTACCTCACCGAAAGGAGGCACCTCGCATGACGGTCGAACGCTACCTCCGGCTGATTGCCGGGGCCATCGTCGCGACGACGGTGACGCTCGGCTACTACGTCAACCCCTACTGGTACCTCTTCACGGCATTCGTGGGGCTGAACCTGTTCCAGTCGGCGTTCACGAACTGGTGCCCGATGATGACACTGCTGCGAAAGCTGGGCGCCCAGGACAGCCGCTGAGAGGTGAGGGCGCAGAAGCGGCGTGTGGTACATTTCATCGAGCCGCGCGCTGGTCGGCGGATCGATAACCACACACGCACACTTCGGGGCCCCATGACTATGCCTGCATATTTGAGACCGCTCTGCTTGTCACTCGTGCTCCTTGCCGCCGGCGCTTCCGCGGGGGCGCAGGGCCGCACCATCCTGCCGCCGGCCCCCACGCCCACCGACGTGGCGCCCGGCAGCATCACGTGCGACGAGTGCCCGTATCCCTATCCGAGCAAATACCTCGACATCAGCGTCTACAGCCAGGACGTGCGCATCGCGTACATGGATGTGACGCCGCAAGACGCTCCCAACGGCCACACCGTGATGCTGCTGCACGGGAACAACTTTGGAGGGTTCTACTTCAAGGCGATCATCGACGGCCTGACCGCGGCCGGCTTCCGCGTCATCGTTCCCGACCAGATTGGGTATGGCAAGTCGTCGAAGCCGATTGCGCCCTACAACTTCAACTCGCAGGCGCGCAACACCTGGCTCATCCTGCAGGCCGAGCAAATCGACAAGGCGATGGTGGTAGGCCACTCCATGGGAGGGATGCTCGCGGCGCGTTTCGCCACCCAGTACCCGTCGGCGGTGGAGCGGCTGGTGATCTACAACCCGATCGGTCTCACCGACGGCCGCTTCACCCGGCCCATGCCGCCGATCGACGAGGCGTACCAGCGTACGCTCGAGACCGACTACCAGAGCACCCGCACGAGCCTGAGCCGCTACGTGGCGCACAACCCCGACGCCTGGAACGAGGACTTCGAGACCTACACGCGCATCCGCTATTCGTGGACACTCAGCGCCGATTGGCCTCGGCTGGCCATGGTCCAGTCCATCATCGGTCAGATGCTGTATGGCGACCCGGTGGTGTACGACTGGGCGCACATCCAGGTGCCGACGCTGGCGTTCGGCGGTGCGGACGACATGCTGCTTGGCCCCGCCGCCAACTTCCAGGAGCGCATGAACGTGTTGGCGAAGACCATCCCGAACGGCAACGGCTCCGTGCTGCTGCTGCCGGGTCTGGGCCACGTGCCGCACCTCGAAGAGCCGAACACGGTGGTACCACCGCTCGTGGCGTTCTTGCAGGAAGGCGTGACCTCGTCGCAATAGGAACGCGCCATCACTTCTTCCTGCTCAGCAGTCCACGCAGAAGCTCTCGATCTGACGACGCAAGCCGTTCAGCGTAGAACACTAAAGCTTCGCCGGTCACCTGACGCTGCGGCTTGCCCAAAAGCCTGGTCAGCGCGTCCAATAGGTCCTTCGTCTCGGGATCAAGTCGGAGCGTTGTCTGGACGTAGCTCGCGGTCACCGCCTGCCCATTCTTCCCCGCCGGCGGACGGCCCGGAGGTCGTCGAGTCGAAGCCCTGGGCATCAAGAATGAACGATATCACGCTAAATGATGTCATTAATATTTGAAATATTGTTGACATCAACAATGAAATATCGTACAACCCACTACGCAGCGGCGGGCTGTGGTCTTCTCCGAAGGACGAGCCTACCGGTGAGTCGAATCTTGGACCGGCGCCCGGCGTCGGCTTCTCGCACCCTGTGCCGACGTGACCTCTCCGATCGACCGACTTAACGAGTTGCCGCCGTTGCGGCGACGCAGCTCACCGCCCCGTCGCCGCTGGGCCGCGATCATGCTGCTCGGCAGTCTCCTGCTGATCGCCAACGCTATCGTCGGAGAACGAGGGCTCGTCGCGCTCGCACGGTCGAAACAGGATCTGGCCGCGTTACAAGCCGTTATTGACTCACTGCGTCTCGAGAACGGCCGACTCCAGGGCTACGCACGCGCCCTATCCGACAGTCCCAGGCACATCGAAGAACTCGCCCGTGGGGAACTCGGCATGATTCGGCATGGCGAACAGCTCTTCGTCGTGACGACAACGACCCTTGATACTCGCTAGTCAACGGACGTGGCGAGCCCTGGCTCACTCTGTAGG
>CALBET010001078.1 GCA_937888665.1 uncultured Acidobacteriota bacterium | reverse complement strand
GCTCGGGCCGCAGGGGGTAGAACCTCTCGCGAAGCGCGCGCCGGCTGTCGCGAACCCTGGACCACAGCGGCCGCAGGGTCTCGTGAGGCGGTATAGCCCGCACCGGCGCCTGTTTTCGTTCATAGGCCAGGCTCACGGCGATACCCATCGCCACGTCTACCATGTATTTCGACAGCTCTGATCCCGTGGGCCCGCGCTCGCCGCGGTATCCGCTACGTTGAGGCTTGTGGTCTCCGACGAGCACATCGATACAGGACACGGTGTCGGGGGGCTTGTTCCAGGCCCAGTCGGGGTAGTGCTCGGCGTAGGGCCTCAGCAATTCCTGGACAACATGGTTCGCGTCGCCCCACGCCTGCCACTCCGCCTCGGGGGCACCCACCCGGGGTGGCTGGCTGGCACCGCCCACCCGCGGCCCGGCAACCGAAGCCTGCGGTGGATTGAGCGCCTGTGGAACGTCGAGAGCGAGCGCGAGGCGCCGGACGACCTCCACATCCTCGCCGTGCACGCTGTCGAGGAGGTCCTGTACGGAACGCTTGCGGGCGAGCCGCTCCAGACGGCGCCTCCGAGGGCGACTCAACTCGCCAAAATCCAAGATTTCCGCCGGTACTCTCGAGAACAGCGAAGCGTCCATGATGCCTCCGATTCCGCCGTATCCCAGGCGATCATCTGGTCGCCAACCCAATATCGACGCGGCCAGACCACACACCAAGAACCGAACTCGGACGGTCGGACGCCGTCCGGGGTCTCGTCGCAGATGCACGGCGGACGATATGACGGTGCTGTGACCATCACCCTCGGCCGCCAGCAGCATCTCGAGGTTGGCCTCTTCGGGCCGCCTGCTCTCTCCTTTCCGCAGATCCGAGCGAGCGGAACTACCGCACTGGGCTCCTGCGGCGTCTCTCCGGGGGCAGCACGTATCTGCACCCAGCGCTGATGCGAACGCGTACTCGCAACATCGCGTTGGCGTGCCGGGGCCTCATCGGCCTTCTGGCGCTGTCAACGGGATGTTGATCGGATCGGTGTCGTCGCATTCCCCGCCTGGCGTGGCGCGCATGGGAGAGTCTGCTTCGTATGCCAGTGCCCAGAACTTGACGCGCACCGGTCCCCTGGTCACACTCATCGAGTACCTGTCCGGTGGAGTTCAACCAATGAGCACGGCGCTCGTGCTCTCGGTCCTTCTGTCGCCCGACGCTTTGGCACAGGCATGTGAAGGGTTCTGTGGGGTCCTCGGACCGGGCGTTCAGCTCGACCCCAGCGTGCCCGTGCCGCCCACAAAGGGGGTGCTGGTCGCCGAGGAGAATGCCACGGACGTTCGTGCCGATCCTCTCAGGTGCATCGTGATCCCCCCAGGCGTCGATGACATCGATGGAAGCGGGTCGATCGAGTTCGGTGTGGACGTCGAGATGGTGACGGTCTCGAAGGCCGCGATGGCCTCCGCTCGGGAGCGCGTACGGCACCAAGCGAAAGCGAAGTCGATACCCCTACTATTCTCGGTCGAAGTCGAACGCCCTTGCCTGACCCTACGGCGTTCCTGGCAAGACCCATAGCGCACCTTGCTCTGTCACCTGCGACGGCTCGGCCAATGACGAGCCCACGATGAAGTCCATAATGCCGTCACCAGTCAGGTCATCAGC
>CALBET010001077.1 GCA_937888665.1 uncultured Acidobacteriota bacterium | reverse complement strand
TAATTCACCATGGTCGGACAGATAGATCACGATGGTGTCGCGATATTCGCGCCGAGAGGAAGTGAGGGCGCGCAGGACCCGGCCGATCTGGATGTCGACGTTCTTCTGCAACTGGTAGTAGAACCGATGCATGGGAGTGTTGTTACCCGTTGGCTGAAGTGCCAGGGGGTAGACGTCCCGGTAACTTGCCTGGCAGGACGGCTTACGGCTGAGGTCCTCATCCACCGACACGGCGTATCTGTCGTCGAACAGATCCAAGGGAACATCTGAGCCATCGAGTTGGCGTTCCAGGTACATCAGGGGATCAGCAAGTGTCAGGTCGCCCCACAGGGTGATGTCATGGGGATTCACGAACGACGTGACGACAAGCCAGGGTTTCCGACTGCCGCGTAGATCACGCAGCAAACGCGCGCCTTGACCGGCGAACAGTTCGTCACGACCCCGGCCACCTGGCCCGGAGGACGCCGAGTTCAGCGGGCTCGACCCGTGGGGCTCCGGACCGATCCAGCCATCGAACCCGTAGGCAGCAAGCCGATTGGCCTCCAGGTACATCTCCTCCAGCGCCGGATCGGGGAGCAACGTGTCGGTGTAGGAGGGCAGCGCGTTGTAGGAGCCAGGTTGGTAAAGGTCAGCGTCCGACACATGCCACTTGCCCTTGTAGAACGTGTCGTAGCCTGCGGCCCGGAACCATGCCCCCATCGTCGGGACAGTCGTGGGGTCCAGCCAGTACAGGTCGTCCTCGATCGCACTCTTGGCTGCCCCGGATGTCTGGGTCACCCCATGCAGCGACGGATACTGCCCGGTGAAGAACGAGGCCCGGCTCGGTGCGCACGCGGACGCCATGATGTGGTGATTGGTGAACTGCATCCCGCGCGAGAAGAGCAGATTCTGCGAATCCAGATTCTCTCGACGCCACTGGGCCAATCTCGCCGACTCATAGGTGACGGGGTAGCGCTGCTCATCGACGACGACAACGAGGAAGTTCGGCCGCCGCTTGAGCCGGCCTCGTGGGGTGAATTCCGGGAGGTCTTCTGCCTGCGCTGGGCCTGTCCCCATCGCTGCCGCACCGGCGAGCACGCCCGCGGCTCCGATTCCCTGCAACACTCGCCGCCGGCTTAGCTCCTCGATACCCGCCATCCCCAGTCCTACCTTCGCGCATGGGTCCTCTTCCCGGTCTCGGCAGCCTATGTGGGATCGCCATGGGATCGGAGACCCCATCGGTGCGGCTATTCGGGTTTCCCTCACAGGGTTGCACCAAGCGCACGGGGCTCGCGTGCGGACGGCTCAGCCCTGAGCGAATGCGTCCCGTTCTTCGATGAGGGTCAGGCCGCGATACTGCGCCGGTGTTCGGCGAGCGCTTCGACGATCGCCTCGACCCGCACGATGCGAACGGCCTCGTTCATGTGCACACCATCGAGCCAGCCCACGGACACGCCCCGCGCCTGCGCGTCTAGGAATGCTCCGGCGAAGTCGATGACGCGCAGATTCGGGTACTCCCTGGTGTTGCTCTCCAGCATCTCGTTCGCGGGCCCGCCTTCTGGCAGCCGACCATAGCCGCCCGCCGACACCGACGGCGCCGTCAGTGCCCCGGCCGCCAAAACCCCCACCGTGCCCAGCATCACCAGTCGACGCCACATGAGACACCCGTATCCCGGAGAACCGTCGCGAACGTACCCCTGGTCATGCCGCGCAGTCCACCCCACACGACAAACACCCCCGGATTGACACTTGCGGGGGCCTTCGGCGGCGTGTCTCTCAGTCCAGGAAGTCGCGCACAAAGGTCAACTGCGCGCTGTGCCCGCCTCTAGGGAAACTGTGCGCGGTGCGTCGCGTCAGAGGCAGCGCTACCAAGACTCCGGTTGGCATCCCCAAGGACGAGGACGAACGGCTCCAGCGACTAGCCGAAGCTAAAGCCCAGATCCAAGCCCTCACCGCCGACGAGGAATCCGACTCGGATGCGGCTTAGAGCCCGGCACAGTGCCTCCCGCCGCGACTTTTCTACTCCCGAGACCACGCGTTCTCTACTCCCGGTGACAGCGGCCCGCGGAGTAGAAAAGCTCGTAGAGCCCATCGCGGACCCGGAAACAGCGCACAACAATCCACGGCAATCAGAAGTGAAGTTTGTGACAACGCACATTGGGCCGGCCCCCTCAGGGAACCGGCCCAATGTGGCGAGTTTTTCTACTCCGAGGCATCCGAAGTGTCTACTCAACCCTCTTTGTGGAGGTGCCGGGAATCGAACCCGGGTCCGGTCAGAGCCAATCCGGCCTTCTACGTGCGTAGCCGTGC
>CALBET010001076.1 GCA_937888665.1 uncultured Acidobacteriota bacterium | reverse complement strand
TGGATTAGTGGGCTGGGGTGAAGCGACCCTCGAGTGGCACACCCACTCGGTGTTGGGTGCGGTGCGGGACATCGCCGAACTCGTGGTGGGAGAGGATCCACGCCGCATCGAACACATCTGGCAGATGATGCACAGGCAGCACTTCTGGCACGGAAACAGCGTGGTGAGCGCTACCGCGATGAGCGGAATCGACATCGCACTCTGGGACATCTTGGGGAAAGCCATGGGAGTCCCTTGCCATCAACTGCTCGGCGGGCGGGTGCGCGACTACATCCGCACCTACTGCCACCTCGGCGGTGGCCGCATGGAGGACTTTTATGAGACTAACGCAGGCGACTACGCCCGCTTCGGTGAACTAGCCTCCGCAGCAGTCGAAAGTGGGTTCACCGCAATGAAATCAATGGCAGTCCCCCCGACGATGGGTGTCGAGGGCCTTTCGGCAGTGCGACACGCAGCTAAGAGCGTGGCCGCGATGCGGGAGGCCGTCGGCCCTGACATCGACCTCATGGTGGACTGCCATGCCCGCCCATCACCGGCGATGGGCCTTCGATTCGCACAGGCGCTCGACGAGTTTGGCCTACTCTTTCTGGAGGAACCCTGCTGGCCAGAGAATGTTGATGCTCTCGCTCGCATCAACGCCGCTACGACGACCCCGGTGGCTACTGGGGAGCGCGTCATAGCGCTCCAGGATTTCCAGCGCCTTCTCACCGCCAACGCGATGGACGTGTGCCAGCTCGACATTACGCACGTTGGGGGGCTGACGGCGGCCCGAAGAATCGCAGCGCTCTGCGACGCTCATCGTGTCAGTCTCGCGCCTCACAATCCGCAGGGACCTATCAGCACTGCGGCTTCTATCGAGTTCGGGTTCAGCCAACCAGGCTATGTGATCTGCGAGGCCGTTCACGCCGATGTTCCGTGGAGAGGTGACGTCGTGCAGTCTTCGTACACGACGATCCTCGAAGGTCAAATTGTCTTGCCGCATGACGCGCCTGGGCTCGGCATCGAAGTCGACGAAGATGCAATCCGCGAACACCCCTACGAACCAGAACTACTCCAACGTGTATTCCACTTAGACGGATCAGTAGGGGATTGGTAGCCATCATGAAGATCACGGACGTTCAACCATTGATTCTGCGTCAACCTGACATTGATGACTCGCGGGCAGACGGCGGCCAAGACACGCTCGTCGTGAAGGTGGTCACCGACGAAGGGATCATCGGCATTGGCGAGGTTGATTCCTCACCGGAGATAGCGGCGGCGGCCATAACTGCCCCAAAGTCGAACGCCGTCGTTCAAGGCCTACGCGGCCTTCTCATCGGTCAAGACCCACTTGATATCCAGAGTCTTTGGGAACGTATGTATCGGGGAAGTATCTATGCCGGAAGACGCGGTGCTGTACTGCACGCACTTAGCGGAATAGATATCGCCCTTTGGGACATTGCAGGACAGGCGGCTGCATCCCCCGTCTGTCACCTTCTTACCAATACGCCCCGCGAATCGATACGGCTCTACGCCTCCATCCTCATGGACGACACCACAGACCAGGTAACACAGAGAGTTTCTGCATTGCGTGCACAGGGCTTCACGGCCGCCAAACTAGGCTGGGGACCCCTGGGCAAATCGCGGGAGCATGACGTCGAACTCGCGAACGCGGCACGCGAGGCCGCCGGCCCTGACATGGATCTAATGCTAGACGCCGGATACGGATACGGGAACTCCGTCGATGACGCCGTCTACGTCGCTAATCATCTTGCCGACCTCGGCTTCCGCTGGCTCGAAGAACCATTCCTGCCCGACGAGTTGGACGCCTACTCCGCGCTAACGGCGCAAAGTCCGATTCCCATCGCGGCGGGCGAACAGTGCACAACAGTGTGGGACTTTCGCGAGTTGATTGAGAAAAGAGCAGTGAACATAATTCAGCCCGACCTTGCTAGATGCGGCGGCATAAGCGAAATGCTTCGTATAGCGAAACTGGCCGACGATACGGACACATGGTGCGTCCCCCATGCTTGGAAAACTGGAATTTTGAAGGCCGCGTCGCTTCACGTGAACGCTGTCCTTCAGGGAGAAAGGCTCCAAGAATGGTGCGTCGAGGACAACCGTCTGGCGCAGCAGCTCGTCAGCCCGCCTCTATCCATCCTCAACGGATACGCCTCTGTCCCGTCCGGGCCTGGTTTGGGAATCAGCCTCAACGAAGACCTGGTCGCTGAACTGCGGGTTACTTAGCCGAGCGTTCGGGCCGTCGATTGAAGGTCTGACACTACCCGCGACGGAGAAGATAACACCGATACTCCTTGTGGACTATCCGGATCGGTGGATGCGGTATCCGCCGTCCACCATGAGGGTCTCGCCGGTTATAAAAGATGCCCCGTCCCCGAGCAGGAACAGCACAGGGAGTGCGATCTCGTCTGCATCGGCGAGGCGACCGAGTGCGTGCAGAGTTACGGGGTCGACGGGCAGGTCGCCTCGGGCACGAGCTTCGGACACAAGGGGCGTGTCTACGTAACCGGGGGCAACGGTGTTCACGCGAATCCCATCTGGCGCCCACTCCACCGCCATGCTTCGCGCCATGGCCGACAGACCCGCCTTGGCAACAACGTAAGGGGTCCGCTCAGGGAAGCCGAAGAACTCGGAGACACTGGAGAAGAACACCATCGCTCCGCCCTCGTGCATGCGACGTTTCGCTGCGCGTGCCGCGAGGAATGTGCCGTCGAGGTGGACTGCAAGCATCGCCTTCCAGTCGGCTAACGACAGGGCTTCCGTTCGACATCGGCGCTGGTAGCCAGCCGTGCACACCATCGCTCGCAGGCTCCCACCTTCGCCCAGCGCCGCGTTGAATGCCGCCTCCACCGACATCTCGTCCGTCACGTCCACGGGCAACTCGACGTGGCACGAGCCGGTGGACGGTCCCCAGTGAAGATCCATGCCGACCACACGCATGTTCGTGTCGCTTCTCAGGCGTCGGCACACCGCTGCGCCTATACCTGACGCCGCTCCGACGACAATGGCGACCTCCGTGGTCACGCGCTCTCACTCCGACAGATGGCGGTTGCCTCCATCTCGACCACCAAGCCAGGCAGCAGAAGTCGGCTGACCTCCACGAGCGTGCTGGCAGGGTAAACCTCCGAGAAGACCTCCCCGTGGGCGCGACCGACTGCTTCCCAGTCGTCGACTTTCGTCAGGAAGGCCCGAGTGCGCAGCACGTCCGCCGCTGTTCCGCCTAGCTCCTCGATCGCCGAGAGCATAACGTCAAGGACATGCTTCGTCTGCCCGTATGCGTCACCGGGATACAGGACCTCACCGTCGGGCGAAGTCGCGCTGGTGCCGCCAACCTCGATGACGTTGCCGCGCCGAACCGCCCGGCTGTAGGCGATGATCGGGGCCCATGGGCGTCTAGCATCAACGGTTCGGTAGTCGTTCACTGCGCCCCTTTTTCGGATTCCACGTCAAGCCATCGTGATTCGCTTCCCGGGGGCGCGTACACCCACATGACAACCATCGCGCCGTCAGGGGATGCGGTGGTCACGTGAGGAACCCACGGGCCGGCGATGACCACGTCACCCGTGGAAACCGAATGGTGGGAGTCCCCTAAGGTGATCACGCCGTGGCCGTGGAGGACGACCGCGAACTCCTCCGCCTCATGCGAATGCGAAGGAGTTCTCACTCCAGCTGGAAGCGCGCTCATCCCGAAGGCCATGCGATTCGAGACTCCGTTTCCCGGAGATCCGAGAACCACCACGACACGGTCATCGACCCAACGGCCGATGGTCGGAGCGACGCCCCGATCATCCAATCCCGTCAGGAGGTCGCTGACGACTTTGTCAACGTTGATACCCACGATTCACCGCCCTCCAACGACAGCAATTGAGGTCTCTCTTGGCAGCCTCGCGCGATCCCTAGATTCGGTATCACCAAACGCGATTTGCGGTCATCTTGAGTGTAGGGGCCAGATGAGGGTCTGTCAGGCGAACTGACGAGCCTCACGAAAACTGCCCGTGAAACGTGGTCCGTGCCTGACGTATGAATGCCCTCGAAACACGTCTCCCGGAAATAACAACCGGCTACACAAGGCGCGGGTACAGGCCGACAGTTTGTCATGCGGACGGGACGGGAGCTGGCCTCAGCGTTTCACGCTTCTCTCCCGGTTCTCGATCAGTCAAACTGCGCCGAAATCGCCCGAGGAGTCAAGTGAACATCGGCTCGTCCCACCAACCTGTCACTGAGATGCATTTCGAAGAGCATTGGTCAAGGCGGCATCCAGCGTTAGGGCGTCGGTCTCTGCTTCATAGTGAGTTGCGACACCGTAGTCTCTGGCTGCTCCCTCTCTACTCACGAACCCGTCCCTTATGTCTTCGAGCACGTAGTCTATGGAGCGAGTAAGTGGGTCACCAAACCCTCCGCCACCGGGTTGGAAGCAATCCAAGATTGTGCCTGCCGAAACTTTGAGGTTCGTCCGGTACATGCCGATGTTCACTTCTTGCTGGGTTCCAGGAGCGGCTACGAATCGATTCGGCCGCGCGTCCTTGCCTCCAGCCCAACCCCAAGGCCCGAACTTCTCTCCGTCACCTAGAGCGGAGAGCACGATGTCCGAGTCGGGGAACGACCAACGTCGGGTTACACCTGGCCCGCCTCGATGCCAACCTGCACCTGCCGAGTCTTGCTCAATTCGGTAGCAATCGAACAACACTGGATAGATTCGCTCTTGCAATTCGATCGGCTGGTTCGTCGAGGTTGTCGCGAACGTCGTCATAGCGACCGCATTGTCCTTGCGGCCCGGCCTACCCCCCCAGCCTCCCTCGAGCCACAAATACATCACGAACTCTTCGTCCCCGTTGCTGGCTCGTGGGTCAACTCCCCCCATAACCATGTTCAGCAAGCCGGTAGGACCGGCCATGCATCGCTCGGGAATCAACTGGATAAAGGCCTTGAGGACGCAGTCCCCAACAGCGGGATACACGCCAGCCGCGCATCCAGAGACAGGCGCCGGGAACTTGGCCGAAAGCAGCGTCGATGGAGGCAAGATGAAATCGACTGCGCGAAAGACGC
>CALBET010001075.1 GCA_937888665.1 uncultured Acidobacteriota bacterium | reverse complement strand
CGCGTAATCGTCGAACACCGTCACGTTGGTCGTCACCGGCCGTGTCAGCCGCTCACGGTCTTGGGTCGTCAGCGTCCGGCCCAGCGCTCCCGCTACGTCCAGCGATACCTGACCGGGTAGCCCCAGGAGCGGCATCTCGTAGCGCGTCACCCAGGGCGCTGACCCGTCCGGGAGCACCAGCGTGACGTCGGCCGATAATGCATCGCCCTCCCCGGCGAACCGGCCGTCGAGCACGACATCCACCCCAATCGCACGGGCCAGTGCGCTCACGGGGTCGTCGGTGTCCGGAAGCTCGTTCCGCCCCACTTCGACCGCCGAGACCCCGGGGATCGTCTCGATCCGTGAGATGAGCACGTCAGCCAGCGCCCTTCCCAGGGCTTCCTTCTCCGGGGCGCCATCCTCGGGCTCCAGCGGCAGGACGGCCACCTGGGTCGCATCGCCGCTGTCGATGGGCAGCGGAACGATCGGATCCGCGGTGAGCCAGGCGGTCGCCAGGCCGAGGAGCAGGGACCCGATGGCTGCCGCTGCGCCCGCCACCAGCCCGGCGCGCCGCCGCGTGAACTTGCGCAGCCGGTAGACCGAGGTCAGCGGCCGCGCCTCAATCGGCTCGTGCGCCAGGAACCGCCGCAGGTCCGCCGCCAGCGCTGCCGCCGATTGATACCGTGCCGTCTTGTCCTTCTCGAGCGCGCGCGCGGCGATCGCCTCGACGTCCCCACGCCATGCCCGATCGAGCGAGCCCAGCGACGGCGGCTCCTCCTCGGTGATGATGCGCGCCGCCTCGGTCAACTGCCGCCCTAGCGGGTAGGGCCGCCGCCCCGCCAGCAGCTCGAACAGGATCACCCCGAGCGTGTAGACGTCGCTGCGGGTGTCGAGCGCCAGCGGGTCGCCGCCCACCTGCTCCGGGCTCATGTAGGGCAGCGTGCCGACCAGTTGCCCCAGGTCTGTGCCCATCGTGGCCTGGACGTCGGCGTCGGTGATCCGCGCTACGCCGAAGTCCAGGATCTTCGGCTGTCCATCGGGGGCGACCAGGATGTTGGCCGGCTTCAGGTCCCGGTGGACCACCCCTCGCTGGTGCGCGTGCTCTACTGCGTCGCAGACCTGCGCCATCAGCGCCAAGCGCTCGGCCGTGTCCAACCGCGCCGTCTCCGCATGGGCCAGCAGATCCTTGGCGTCGGCCACGTACTCCATCGCGAAGAACGGCTGTGGTCCGTGCGGCAGCTGGGCGGTGCCCGCTTCGTAGATCTGGGCGATGCCCGGGTGCTGGAGCCGGCCCAGCACCTCGGCCTCCCGGTCAAAGCGGCGCAGGAGCTCGGGCGAGAAGTAGCCCGGCTTGATGACCTTGATGGCGACGAGACGGCGAGGGTGCGCCTGCTCGGCCCGGTAGACCGTGCCCATGCCACCCTCGCCCAGCACGTCGAGCAGGCGGAAGGGACCAATCGCGGTCAACGCGCCGGTGCGGCCGGGCTCAACCGACGCCCACACGACGGTCGGCGCCTGGTCACCGGTGCTCGTGGGACGCGTCTCGTCGTTAGCGGCCATGGCGTGCCCTGCAGGGTGCGGTGCCAGATCGATACATGAACCGAGCCAGTCGATCAGGATCATCGGCGAAAGCGTCCGGCAGGATCTTCAGCGCGACCTGGCAGTTGAGCGGCGTGTCGGTGGCCTGCCAGACCTGTCCCATGCCGTCGTCGCCGATCTTGGCGGTGACGGCGCAGGGGCCGAGGGTGGCGGGGGACAGGGGCATGACGGATCGGCGTTACGGTTCACGCTCGTGAAGCAGCGCGCGATATTCGGCCGCCTGGTCTGGCTTGTCCCAGGCGTCGTAGAGCTCGACGAGGCTGTGGACCAACTGCTGCGTCTCGGTGTGCTCTTCCCCGACCGCGGCCAGCAGCAGTGCATGGGCGGCCAAGAGCACCTCTTCCGCTTCCCGGTAGCGGCCCAGTCCGATCAAGGTCTCGCCAAGGGCGCCCCGGGTCGTGGCGACACGCGGATGCTCTTCGCCCAGTGCGGTGCGCCGGATCGCCAGCGCCTCGCGGTGGAACGGCTCCGCGCCGGCGAGATCGCCTCTCAACCCGAATAATGTGCCAAGTCTGCTGAGACTCACGGCCACGTCGGCATGCTGCTCGCCGAACAACCCGCGCCGTATGGCGAGCGCCTCGCGGAGTAGCCTCTCGGCTTCGTCGCCCCTGTCGCGCAACACGGTGGCGAGGTTGTCCATCGTGTCCGCCACGCGCGGGTGTTCGCCGAGGCTCGCGCGCCCGATGGCCAGCGCTTCGCGATAGTGCAGCTCGGCCTCGGCGTCCTCGCCGATGCTGTGCAGCATCGATGCCAGGTTGTGCAGGTTGTTCGCCAGGTCCGGGTGCATCTCGTGGCGTGTCGCTCGTATTATGGTTTCCGCCTCCCGGAGCAGCGCTATCGCTGCGTGGCGGTCTTTCCGGCTAACCACCACGGCCAAGTTGCTGAGGCTTTCCGCGACCTCCTCGCCCAGGCCAAGTGACCGCCGCATGGCCAGCGCCTCCCGGTGGAGTGACTCGGCCGCGTCGTCGTTTCCTAATTCCCGTACAAACTCCAGCACCGCCAGATTGTTCATGAGTTCTGCAATACCCGGATGCGCCTCACCATACAGGGCGCGCCGGAGCTCCAGGGCCTCACGCCAGGCCGCCCCCCCCCCTCGTGGTCTCCCTTGTTGAAGAGCGACAAGCCAAGGGCCGTCAGGCTGTCGCCGACCTCCGGATTCGATCCAGGGGACAACTCCCGACGGATGGCAAGCGCCGAGCGGAGGAGCGGCTCCGCGCGGTCGTGCTCCGCGAGATCGCTGTAAGTACTGCCAATCGTGTGCTCGACCGCGGCCCGGATCTCCGGCTGCTCCGCGAATGATGCGGCGATCTGCTCGGTTGCCACATCGAGCGCCTCGAGCACCGTCACCTCACGGCCCGTCCCCTCATACGGGTTGGCCGCCCCGAGCGTCTCCTGCAGGAACGTGTTGATCGCCCTGGCCTTTCCCGCCTCCGCCGTGGCACGATCGCGCTCGGCCTGCGCCTGCACCATGAAGTAGCCGGTGGCCACCAGCCCGATCAGCAGCGCCGCCACCGTTGCCGCCGCACCCCCCACCAGCGCGGTGTGCCGCCGGGTGAACTTTCGTAGCTGATACAGCGTCGTCAGCGGCCGCGCCTCGATCGGCTCGTTCCCCAGATACCGGCGGATGTCCGCCGCCAGCTCGGCCGCGGACTGATAGCGCCTGGTCTTCTCTTTCTCGAGCGACCGCGCCGCGATCGCCTCGACATCGCCTCGCCACGCCCGATCCAGCGTCCCCAGCGACGGCGGCTCCTCCTCGGTGATGATCCGCGCCGCCTCGGTCAACTGCCGCCCTAGCGGGTACGGCCGGCGCCCGGCCAGCAGCTCGAAAAGAATCACGCCGAGCGTGTAGACATCGCTCCGGGTGTCGAGGTCCAGCGGGTCGCCGCCCACCTGCTCCGGGCTCATGTAGGGCAGCGTCCCGACCAGTTGACCCAGATCGGTCCCCATGGTCGCCCGCACGTCCGCGTCGGTGACACGGGCGATACCGAAGTCGAGAATCTTCGGTTGCCCCGACTCGGTCACCAGGATGTTGGCCGGCTTGAGATCCCGGTGAATCACCCCGCGTTGGTGGGCGTGATGGACGGCGTCGCAGATATCCGCCATCAGCGCCAGCCGGGCCCGCGTATCGAGCCGCCGGGTCTCGGCATGCGTGGTCAGCGGCTCGCCGGCGATGTACTCCATCGCGAAGTACGGCGCCCGGCCGCCCTCAGCGGTACCGGCCTCGTAGATGTGCGCGATGCCGATATGCTGGAGCCGCCCCAGGACCTCCGTCTCGCGCGCGAACCGGTGGAGATGCTCGGGCGAGAGGACACCCGGTTTGATCACCTTGAGCGCGACGATGCGGCGCGGCGACGCTTGCTCGGCCCGGTACACGGTCCCCATGCCGCCCTCGCCCAGGGTGTCGAGCACCCGGTAGCCGGGCACGCGCGGCGCGCCGGCCGGCACGCCGGGTTCCGAGTCGCGCACGACAGTGGGCGCCGGCTCCGAGGGGGCCGTCGGAGCCTCGCTCGGCCGCTGGTCGTCAGTCATCAATCATCAGTCATGAACCGCAGTATGGCTATTATGGACCCAGGCAGCGTCTGATACGCTTGCTCTGCGGCGCGCCCCCCCGGAGAGACATGCAGCAGGAGCGGCAGGAACTCGGCGTGCTGTTCGTAGACATCAGCGACAGCTCCCACCTGTTCAACGCGTATGGAAACGAGGGGGCGCGCGGCATCCTCCAGGAGTGCATCCTGGTGTTGCGTCGCGTCGTCGAGGCCAGCCCCGGACGTGTTGTGGAACGGATCGGCGACGAGCTGCTGGCGGTGTTTCCGACACCGACTGACACGGTCCGGACGGCGGTTGATCTCCAGATGGCGATCGCGGAGGCGCGGGCCTCAGGCCGCATTCCGGGGTTCCTCAGCGTGCGCATCGGTTTCCACTACGGTGAAGTGCTCAATCGCGACGATGAACTGTTCGGGGACACGCTGTATACAGCCAACCGCATCTGCTCGTTGGCCAAGGGCAACGAGATTCTGACGACCGGTGACACCGTCGCGGCGCTGCCGACCGCGATGCGCGGCGGGATGCGGCGGCTGGAGACTCGGGCACTCAAAGGCAAGCGGCAGGTGCACGACGTGGTCCGGGTGCCATGGGACGACCCGATGCGCACGGTCACAGGCACCGGCGGCGCCCCCGCGGGCGGGCCGGACCAGCCCGAGCGTGAGCTGGACTTGGCAACCGACACCGAGCGGGTCACGCTGTCGTCGAATCGGCCGGTTTTTACGATCGGTCGTGATGCGCAATGCGACCTGCAGGTCGAACGTGACGACGTCTCGCGGGTGCATGCACGCATCGAATACCGCAACGCCAGGTTTGTCCTCGTGGACCTGAGCTCGAACGGCACAGTGGTCCAGAGCGATGGCGGGGAAGAGACACAGCTTCGGCGCGGCGAGCTGGGGCTGAATGGAACCGGAGCGATTCGGGTCGGCCGGGATGCCCCGACCGAGATCCGGTTTGCCTGTCGGCCGGCGGATTCTATCCCTTCACACACTCGGCAAACAGATTGATGCGCTGTTCTTCGTAGAGGATTCGGGTGCAGCGTCGACCGAATCGCGAGGCGGCGTAGATGCGGTGCATGTCCTCTTCGGTCCGGTGAATCAGCTTCCAGTCGAGGACGTGGTCCATGAACGCCTTGGCGGTGTTCCGCGGGTGAAAGTTGCCGAGAATGACACGCCCGCCGGGAGCCAGCACGCTGTGAGCGTAGTTGAGGAGCGCGATGACCCACTTGTCCTCGAAGTAGTCGATAAGGCCGATGCTGTAGACCAGATCCA
>CALBET010001074.1 GCA_937888665.1 uncultured Acidobacteriota bacterium | reverse complement strand
GTTTTGCCATCGGCGAGTAAGTTAGCCACCAGATGCCCACCAATAAATCCGCCACCTCCGGCGACAATAATCGTTTTGTCACTCATGTACTTTCCTTTCCCAAATTCCGTACCTCTTTAGCCTCATAAACTGATGGAATACCTTCCATACAAAAATCGGATTATTAATCAAATATCTCCTACCGAGGCGCCGGGGTTCCTGGAGCAGGCGATGCAACCATTGCAGCCCGGCATTTTTCATCCAGTCGGGTGCGTCCTTGATGTGTCCGGTGTTGATGTCGAACGCGGCTCCGACCCCGAGCATGATTTTGGTCTGGAGTTTAGCCAGATAGTTCGCCATGAAGATTTCCTGTTTGGGCGTGCTCAAACCGACCCAGAAAAAATCTGGCTTCACGGCCGCGACTTGATCCACCAGTTCCTTTTCTTCTTCTTCGTTTAAGAGTCGAAAAGGCGGCGTGTAGGTGCCCACAACCTTGATGCCGGGAAACTGTTGTTCGCAGACTTCTTTCAATTCTTCAGCCCGACCCTCATTTCCTCCATAAAAAAAGTGCGTGTGGCCTCTGAGAATCGAGATTTCACAGATCGCTTTCATCAGGTCCGGTCCGTAAACCCGGCCCATATGATCAAATTTCTGAAACCGGCCCACCCAGACCAAGGGCATACCGTCCGGGACATTTAGAAACGCGGCGTTGAGAATGTGCCGCAGGTTCGGCTCGCTCTGCGACTCCATCACTCCGTGAACACCGGTTACGCAGACATACCCTTTCTGATTCGTGCGTACCGCGCGGTCAAGCGTCTGGACCGCGCTCGTCATGTCTACCGTATGAACACCGATACCGAGAACGTTGCAACGTGTGAGTACGATATCTTCCATGTCTGCCTGAACCGCCATCTATTGAGCTTCGATACCCTTCCGGCCCATTTGTGGGGACGTCTTTTCTATCTTGGGTCAGATGCCGGGCTCGGTTCGCCCGCGTCCTATCCGTTTGGACGCTGACGTGCCGCATGGGTCGCGCGGCGCGTACGCTTTTGGCGTCAGGTTCCCTCCTGGTCCGAACGTCGGAGCCATGCTGAACATCTACGGTCAGGCGACGGAGAGTCACCAGACGCCTCGGTTCGCCGCCGGCGGACTACGCGACCGGCCCGGGGACCGTGCCGGGGATCGGGGCCTCCAGCGGTTCGACCGCGTCGGCCGCGGTCGGGTTGACGCGGAACGTCCTCGGGTACTGATACAAATTGTGATCCTGACGACGCCGGAGCAGCCGCTGGCCCATCCGTGCCGCGAGGAACACGGTGTACTTCATGGAGTAGCCGAGCCCGTCTGTCTTCACAGAGCGGCTGCTCAGACCGGTCGCGTTCCGAATGAGACTATTCGCCTGAGAGACCCGAATACGCCTGAGCTGCGCAGCGGTGTAGTGCTCGGTGGAAAGCGAGATGTTCAGGTCGTCGGCGTTCTCGACGCGGTGAGGCCAATTCTGTGGCCAGGTCACGACGTCTCCCGACTCCAGATCGAACACCTGCGCCAATGCGTCCGTCTTGGGATCGTATGGCAGGTCCTCGATCCGTTCGCTCGCCAACGTGCTCTCCAGCACGTCGGGCGCCACCGTACGTGTTTCGATCGGGTACACCCACACACGTTTATGTCCCCGTAGCTGCCACAGGATGTTCTGTGGCAAGTCGAGATGGTAGTAGACGAGGGCGTTGGGTGAAGAAATCAATATGTTGGCAGAGTGGCGTGACGTGCGGAACTGAGGACATTTCTGCTCGAGTTCAGCGTACAGGCGTTCGACCAATGCACTCAGGTCGGGGTGAAATCGCGTCACCTTCCTGATATTGAGCCACAGTCGACCCTTGCGGACGGCCGCGAGCAGGTCGGCGCCGCACAGTCCGGTCGTGTCGCCCTCCGACCATTCATATGACGTGCTATCGGCCCCCATCCGACTGACCGCCAGGAAGTCACGGGGATGCGCATCCAAGATGCGAATGACGTGCTCGTCCGTGAAGAGGCCGGAGTCTGCCATTCGGTGTTGGAAGCTCGTCACTTCCTCTTCCAATTGCCGCGCCCGAGCGTCCAGCTGAACGAGTTCCATGATCGCCGTCTCCGTGTCTTCTGCCATGTTCAGCCCAGCGAGGCTCACCCGTACAGCATGTCCTGCGTGGGAGGTGTCGAGCTCCCCGGATCGAACGCGCGCAAGTGCGTGGCCTGCAGCATCAGCATGCCGACATACAGTGGGTTCAGCAATAGGTAGCGTCGCCACAATCGGCGGGGTTCGGACAGCAGTCGAAAGAACCATTCCAAACCCGAGGTCTGCATCCAGCCAGGTGCCTGTGGAAGCAGCCCTGCGTGGAAGTTGAACGCCGCGCCAACGGCGAGGATAGGCATCGACAGCGCGTCGCGACACTCGTAGGCCCACACTTCCTCGCGCGGGCATCCCAAGCCCACGAACGTAATGGCCGCGCCACTGGCCCGAATATCCGCCAC
>CALBET010001073.1 GCA_937888665.1 uncultured Acidobacteriota bacterium | reverse complement strand
CGCTGGCCTCGGCGGTGTTCATTACCACGCTGACCGATGTCTTCGGGTTCTTCGCGTTCCTCGGATTGGCGACGCTCTTCCTGCCGTATCTGGAGCCGATGATCTAAGGACACTGGTCAGTGTCCTAAGGACGTGCCACCTGTGGCGGGCTACAATGGAGGCGGCCTGGGCTCGCTCCCCACCACGAGGTCTTCGGACGCGGGGCGGCACGCGCTCGCGATGCCACTCTACACGACCGACGCGCTGATTCTGCGCACCTATCAACTCGGTGAGGCGGACCGGATCGTCGTGTTTCTGACCAGCGATCGGGGCAAGAAGCGTGGCGTGGCGAACGGCGCCAGAAGACAGAAGTCACGTTTCGTGGGCGGGCTTGAGCCGTTCACGCTGGCGCGCCTGGCGTATTTCGAGCGGGAGCGGCGCGACCTCGTGCGGCTGAGCTATGTTGACCCGTTGCGGTCGCCGATGGTCTCGTCGGACGTCGACGTGCTGGGTCACGTCGGGTACTTCGCGGAGCTGATTGACGAGTGCGCGCCCGAGGCGGATCCGAGTGCGACGCTGTTCCGGCTCGGGGCGGCCGTGGTGGACTCGCTGGGTGGGGAGATACGCATCGAGCAACTCGCCCGGTACGTCGAATACTGGGTACTACGACTGCAGGGGGTCTATCCGTCGCTCCTGGCCTGCCACCGGTGTGGCGGTGACGTGATTGGCGGCGGGCGGCTCGACCCGGCCGGGGGCGCCCTGTCCTGCACCGGCTGTGCGACCGACGGCGGGCTTGCGCTCTCGCCGGCGTCGATGCGTTTCTTGCGCGCGGCGGCCGCGACGGCGCCCGCCGATGCGTCCGGTCTGACCCTGCCGGCGCGTGCGGCGCGGGAATTGGAGCGAGCGCATCGACAGCTCATTTCGAGCCATCTCGAAAAGGAGCTGCGGTCATTGCGGGTGCTGCGCGCGATGCGCGCGACATGAGGTAAGGACCCTGATCGGGTCCTCACGAGGTGAAAGGGAACATCACGTGACGCTGCAGGATTTGATCGCTTCGCTGTCTCGTTTCTGGGGCTCCCGCGGCTGCCTGATTCAGCAGCCGCTCGACACCGAGGTCGGCGCCGGTACCATGCACCCTGAGACCTTCCTCCGCGTGCTGGGGCCGAAGCACTGGCGGGTGGCCTATGTCCAGCCGTCGCGGCGACCGGCCGACGGGCGTTTCGGGGAGAACCCGAACCGGTTGTTCAAGCACCACCAGTTCCAGGTCGTGCTCAAGCCATCACCGGATGCGGCGCAGACGCTTTATCTGGAGAGCCTCCGTGCGTGCGGGATCGACCCCGCACAGCACGACGTGCGCTTCGAAGAGGACAACTGGGAGTCGCCGACGCTTGGGGCCTGGGGCATCGGCTGGCAGGTCCTGCTCGATGGGATGGAGATTACCCAGTTCACCTACTTCCAGCAGGCCGGCGGCATCGACCTCTCGCCGATCCCGGTTGAGCTGACCTACGGACTCGAGCGGATCGCCATGCATCTGCAGGGTGTTGACGACGTCTACGATCTGGAGTGGGCGCCCGGGGTGACCTATCGCGAGGTGCGGCACCAGGAGGAGGTGGAGCAGACCAAATACGCCTTCGGCATGGTCGACATGCCGGAGACGGAGTTCGCCACGTTTCACCGCGACCTGTTCGATCGGCATCACCGGATGGCCCTGACCCTCCTGCGCTCAGGGCTGGTGTTGCCGGCGCTCGACGCCTGTCTCAAGTGTTCGCACAACTTCAATATTCTCGATGCCAGCGGCGGCATCGGCGTCACGGAGCGGGCCGCCTATATCCTACGCGTGCGTGAGCTGGCGGTGGGGATTGCGCAGGCCCACGTCGGTGAATCGGTCGAGGCGTGATGGGGCGGCGGACTATGTATCGAGAGCTACTGATCGAAATCGGCTGTGAGGAACTGCCGGCAAGCTGGTTGCCGCCGCTGACCCGGCAGATCGGCGAGCGGGTCGGGAAAGAGCTCGCTGAGGCACGTCTCGCGTGTCCGACTGCTCCAGAGTCGTACGGGACACCGCGGCGGCTCGCCGTGCGGGTGGCCAAAGTTCCGGACCGCCAGACCGACCTCCAGGAGACCGTCACCGGGCCCCCGGTCCGCGCGGCGTTCGACGCCGACGGGCAGCCGACCGCCGCCGCGCTGGGATTCGCCCGCAAGA
>CALBET010001072.1 GCA_937888665.1 uncultured Acidobacteriota bacterium | reverse complement strand
AACCGAGCGTCCAGTCCGGACTCTTCCAGCGCCTCGCGCGTCACTGTCGCCCGGCGCCGACACTCCGGACAGACCATCCGCACCAGCCGTTGCGCCATGACACAGTTGAGCGACGACACGAACTGGTAGGCCTCGACACCCATATTCAAGAACCGCCCCAGAACATCGAGCACGTTGTTGGCGTGCACGGTGGTGAACACCAGGTGACCGGTCAGGGCCGACTGAATCGCGATCTGGGCGGTCTCGGAGTCGCGAATCTCTCCGACCATGATCTTGTCCGGGTCGTGCCGGAGGATCGAACGCAGGCCGCGCGCGAACGTGAGCCCCTTGCGCTCGTTGATCGGGATCTGGGTGATGCCGTGCAGTTGATACTCGACCGGATCTTCGATGGTGACGATCTTGTCTTCGGGCGAGTGAATTTCCGACAGCGCGGCGTACAGGGTGGTGGTCTTGCCGCTGCCGGTCGGTCCGGTCACGAGCACCATGCCGTAGGGCTCCATGATGGCCCGCCGGAAACGCCGCAGCTCCGACTCCGCGAACCCCAGGATGTCGAGCCGCAGTTCGCTGAACTGCTCGCTGATGGTCTCCTTGTCCAGAATCCTGATGACCGCGTCCTCGCCGTGGACCGTCGGCATGATGGAGACCCGGAAGTCAATCGTCTTGCCAGGCACCCGTACCTTGAATCGTCCGTCTTGGGGTACCCGCTTCTCGGCGATGTCCAACTCAGCCATGACCTTGACTCGGGACAGGATGGCGCTGTGGAAGCGCTTGTCGACCGGCCGCATGGCCGACTGGAGCGTGCCGTCGATACGATATTTCACATACACGGCGTCATCCTGCGTCTCGATATGGATGTCGCTGGCGCGGCGCTGGAGCGCGGTGTAGATCATCGAGTCGACCAGCCGGATGACCGGACTGATATCGCTCGTCAGCCGCTCGACGGTCAGGTCGTCCTCGTCGCCTTCGCCCTCCCGGAGAATCTGCAGTTCGAAGCTTTCCGTGGCCTCGTCGAGGACCCGCTGCGAGCCCTCGCTCTTCTTGAGAATCGCCTCGATGGCCGACGACGTCCCCACGGTCACCCGGATCGGCGTGTTGAGCAGCAAGGTCAGCTCGTCGATCATCGGTAGGTCGGACGGATCCGACACCACAATCACGAGCGTCTGGTCTTCCTTGCGATGCGGCACGAAGCCGTAACGGAGCATCAGATCCGCCGGAATCGACCGGAAGAGCTCCGCATCGATGCGAAACTTTGCCATGTCGACGAACTCAAGCCGATACCGCGCCGCCAGCTGCCGCGCCCGCGTGGCTTCCGCCGCGTGGTCGACGGCCGCCGGACCGGCCCCGACATACAATTCCTCAGGGTCGAGCGAGCCGGTTGCCACGGCGGGTTGGACATCCGCGTTCGGCCGTGCGTCGTTGGTCATGACAGTACGGACCCCATCTGCAGCAACGGCATGTAGAGCGCGATCAGGAGCGCGGCAATCACGATACCCATGATCACCAGCAGGGCCGGTTCGACGATGGTAATGAACCGGCTGAGCTGGGTATCAATCTCTTCGTCGAAGAAATCGGCCACGCTCGTCAGCATCTCCTGCAACGCGCCGGTGGACTCACCGACCTCCACCATCTTGATTGCCACACCGGGGAACACCCCTCGCGCCGCCATCGACGAGGCCAGCGGTTCCCCCTCGCGTACACGTTGTCCGACGAGCGTGAGCTGGTCCGCGAAAAATCGATTACCGAGGGCGCGAGACGCCACGTCGATGGCGCTGACCAGCGGAATGCCGCCGCTGAGCAGGGTCGCGAGGGTCCGCGCGAGCTGCGATGTGGCAAAACGTCCCGCGATCTGCCCCACCGCCGGTACCTTCAGAATCAGACGATCCAGCATCGCCAGCTGACCCGGCTGCCGGAGCCAGTACCATGCCGCCGCGACCGCGCCGCCGACGCCGAGCACCACCAGGGTGAAATACGCGCGGAAAAACGTCGAAATCGACACAATGATCCGTGTGATCAAGGGTAATTCCGCACCAAACCCTCGGTAGAATTCCTCAAACTCCGGGACCACACGAAGCACGATGATGCTCACCACCACGAGCGACAGGCCCATCAGAATGGCCGGATAGACCAGCGCCGACACGGTCTTGCGCTTCACCTGCGCAATGACTTTGACGTGTGCGACATACCGGCGAATCACTTCCTCGAGCCCGCCACTCTTTTCGCCGGCCATGAGCGACGCGGTATAGATGCCCGGGATGACGGCTCCCTGAGCCTCGAACGCCTCCGAGAGGGCGGCGCCGGAGCGGACCCGATCGTGGACATCGTTGAGGGTCGCCCGGAAACTGGGGTCGTCTATGCGCTGTCGCAGAATGTCGATCGACTGCACCAGCGGAAGCCCTGCCCGCAGCAATGTCGCAAGCTCCTGGTTGAACACCAGAAACTCCCGGGTCTTGATCCGACGCCGCCTGGCTATCGACCAGCCTGACCAGAACAACCCTCCCTTGCGGCTGAGCGAGAGGATATAGAGGCCCTTGGCCTCCAGCTCCTGTCTGAGCTTGGGCTCACTTTCCGCGACGCGGATCTCCTCGATGACCTCGCCGGTGTCGGTGCCGAGCCTGCAGCGAAACTCCATAAGATCAGCACTCGGACGCCCGCGCCTCGACGTGGCGGCGCAAGCTCTTGTCAGATATGTAATTATCGGCGCCAGCCGACACGGAAATTATACCAGCGGCCCCTGGCCTCACCTGATCGGCGGCCTCGCGGGGCCCCGGCGTGCACGCGTACGTGCCACGCGGAGGAAGCGTCGACGACGGAGGCCGTCGCCCCGCTACTCGTATTCAGCGTCGGCCAGCTTGAGAATTTTTGTGACGTAGCGGCGGGTTTCCGGGAACGGAGGCACGCCCCCGAACTTGCGCACCGACCCTTCCCCGGCGTTGTAGGCAGCGAGCGCCAGGGCGACATCGTAGCGGTCGAGGAGAAACCTCAGGTGTCTGGTGCCGGCTTCGATGTTGTCGGATGGGTTGTACGGATCAGCCACCGCGTATCGCTGCGCCGTGGCGGGCATGAGCTGCATCAGTCCCATCGCCCCCTTGGGAGACACCGCGTTCGGTTTGTAGGACGACTCCACCTCAATCAAGGCGAAGAGCAGTGCGGAATCAACACCATGACGAACCGAGGCAGCGTCGATAATGGTCGCAAACGGGCGCACCGGCGTGCCGGGGGTCGTCTCCGCCGCCAACACGTCCACCGGCGCTGGTGGCGCGTAGTCCGCTTCGATACGGACAATCAACGACCGTTCGCAGACGATCTGGCCGCCGTTCGGCAGATGCAGCACCACGCGGTCGCCTTCGAACTCATGGCCGCGAATCGCCAACGTCCGTCCTGTCGTCAGCAGTACGAGCTCGGCGGACGCCGGTGCGACGGCGGGCCTGACCAGCAGCAACATGGCGAGCAGCGCCAGCCGGAGAGCCTTGGAGGCAGAGTCCATCCCCCCAACATACCACGGCCGCCGCCCGTTTTGGTCGCCCATCGGTACCGTTGTCGGCGGGACACCGAACTCCCGATAGCGGTGGCTACCGTTCTTCGAGGAAGGCGTAAAAGACCTGCATCCCCAGTTCGCGACCGTCGTTGTTGGTCCCGTTCGTGACTTCCGACGGCACGAACGACGGGGCGACCGTCAGGGTCAGCGTCACGGCGTCGGCGTCGCCCATGCTCGCGGCAGGAATCGGCACCGTGTGAAAACTCGGCTCGGTCGACCCCAGTTCGATGGTCTCGATGACGGTCTCGCCGATGCTCAGCGTGAAGACCTGCGGACTCTCGAACAGTTCTGGGCGACCACCGACCTCCAGGTACAACGTCGAGTCGGTCTGGGGATTCCTGAACGAAATGGTCGACTGTCCGGTCGTCCAGCGCCACTCCCGATCCGGCTCCTCGGGCACTGATTCGGCCTGGTGCCAACCATCCTCATACATCAGGAACCCGCTCTCTGACTGGGGCGCCATCTCGAGGGTCGCCACGGCGTAGGCTCGCGAACCGATGTGCTCGCCCGCCAGCGGGAGACGGTCTCCGGCCGTCGGCGAATACAGCCCCAGCGCCACCGTCACCTCACCGATATACGGGTAGACGGGCACCACCATCCGCCGGTCGTAGCTGATCTCTTGGCCCGGCTGCCAGCTCGTCGTGGGCTGAGGCGGCGCGTGATCATCGGTGAACATCAGTTCGCCGTCGGCATCCAGAAAATGCACGAAAACCAGGTAGTCGCCGTCGAACCGCTCCGCGTCCGCCGCTACCGTGAACCGATAGGTCAATTCGAGGGGGCCACCCAGCGGCACCCGAGTCCGGTTCAACCCAACGGCGGGTGTCGCCACCGGTGAGGCGGTGTCAGCCAGGCCACAACCGGCGAGGCCGGTCAGGACGGCCGCACTGCCGATCACGACAGCACAGCGAAGGGGCATGAAGCGAGTCACATGTGCGTTCATAGGACAGCCGCACATGTTAGCGCCATTGCCGCATCTTCTGCAATATGTTACCTTTCCGGCGCTTGCGGCGTAGCCGCCCAGGGCTGGCGAGCGAGTCACCCAGATACTCGAATTGGGCTGCCCAACCTGGAGATCGATAAATGTCCCTCGAAGCGCTCGGCATGGTGGAAACAAAGGGTCTGGTCGGTTCGATTGAGGCCGCCGACGCCATGGTCAAGGCGGCCAACGTCGTGCTGGTCGGCAAAGAATACATTGGAGCCGGGTTCGTCACGGTGTTCGTCCGAGGGGATGTCGGCGCCGTCAAGGCGGCCACCGACGCGGGGGCCGCCGCCGCCCGCCGTGTGGGTGAGTTGGTATCGGTGCATGTCATCCCGCGTCCACACGGCGAGGTAGAGAAGATCCTGCCGCAACCTCGGAGCGGCAGCTAAGTCAGCTAGTCAGACACGCAGCGTCTGGCTTTGTTCAGTGCCACGTCTGGGCGTGACGCCGACGCGCAACGCCGCTACGGGGCCTACCGCCCTCGCACGCGGTTCCTGAATCCTCGCACCCAGGCCACCAGCCACCATGGCCGAACCTGCCGCGCAGACTGACCGGGATCTCGACTCGATTCGGGAGGCCCGTACGCTGGCTCGCCGCGCGAAGGCGGCGCAAACACGGCTGGCCGAGCTCACCCAGGAGCAGATCGACCGGATCGTCGACGCCATGGCCGCCGCGGCGGCCGCCCAGGCGGGCCCCTTCGCCAGGATGGCCGTCGAGGAAACCGGATTCGGACTGGAGGCGGACAAAGTCCGGAAAAACCTGTTCGCGGCCGAGACCATTCACCGCTTCATCAAGCCGATGCGCACGGTCGGCATCATCCGCCGGCACGAGGAGGCCCGCGTGGTGGAGATCGCCGAGCCG
>CALBET010001071.1 GCA_937888665.1 uncultured Acidobacteriota bacterium | reverse complement strand
TGACGAGGGCGGTCCGTCCCTCCAGCAGATTGGGTTGAAACGTCATGGTCTCTCCTGTTCTTTCTCGTCTGATCGACGTCCGGCGCCAAGCGCCCGGCGCCCCGGACCGCGGGGTCCACCCGGCGCTATACAATGCGTCCCGTCGTGCGGTTACTTGCGGCCCTCACCGAGGCGTTTCCGATCTGGGTGCTCATCTGCAGCGCGCTGGCCCTGGTCCGCCCCACGCTCTTCACGTGGTTCAGCGGCTCACTGATCACCCTCGGCTTGGGCATCATCATGCTCAGCATGGGGATGACGCTCGGATTCGACGACTTCCGCCGTGTCGGGAGAGAACCGGGCCGCGTGCTTCCCGGCGTGCTCCTGCAATATACGGTAATGCCGGCGCTGGGGTGGAGCCTCGGCTATCTCCTTGCCCTGCCGACACCATTCGCGGTGGGCCTGGTGTTGGTGTCCTGCTGTCCGGGCGGCACCGCGTCGAACGTCATCTCCTACCTGGCGAAGGCGGACGTGGCGCTGTCGGTCACCATGACCGCCGTGTCCACGCTGCTCGCGGCCGTGATGACCCCGACGTTGACCGCGCTACTGGCCGGCAATCGCATCGACGTCTCCGCCACGGGTCTGTTCCTGGACACGGTGCAGGTGGTCATTCTGCCGGTCATGGCGGGCGCGCTGCTCAAGTGGCGCTTCCCGCGAGTCATCGAACCGGCGTTGCCAGTCGCGCCGCTGGTGGCAGTGGTCACGATCACCCTGATCGTCGCCTCGGTCATCGGGGCCGGGCGAGATCAGATTCTCGAAGCCGGCCTTCGGCTGGTGGTCGCCGTGTTCGGCCTGCATCTGCTCGGGTTCTTGCTCGGCTATCTGGTCGGCAAGGCTGTACTCGGGCGCGAAGTCGCGGCGCGCACCGTCGCCATCGAGGTCGGCATGCAGAACTCCGGACTCGGCGTCGTGCTGGCGCGCGGCAACTTCGCCAACCCGCTGGTGGCCATCCCCAGCGCCATCTCCACGGTCGCGCACTCGCTGATCGGGAGTCTCGCGGCCGCGTGGTGGAGCCGGTCGACCGCCCACGATGCGCCGCCCACCGGAGGACCCGGGCAGCCCTAGCACCCTGCTTCGCTGCCGTGCTCATGACCCAAGGCAGGACGAAGCCGACGGCGCGGAATCAGGGGCTGGCCACCGCCCGTTCGACCAGAGCGCGCGCGACCGCCGGTAATTCGAGCGCCAGGGCCGCCTGACGCCCCTCCTCGGACATCTTGCGCCAGGTCTTGGCCAGCACGCCCAGCAGCGTGTCTTCGTCGTGCTTGGGCGCGAAGTCGGTGAGGTAATGTTCGAGGAACACGAGGCAGATGACATCCTCAAGGAGCTGCACATCCGGGTCCGCCTTGAGCTGTTCCTTGCGCAGGAGCGACTCCACTCGCGCGATCAGCGCGTCGTCGTATCCGACCTCCCGAAGGATGGCGGCGGCGGTCGACGCGTGAAACCGCGCCAGCCCCGTGCGCCACTGACGGTATCCGGCCCGCCCGTCCGGATAGTCGGTGCGGGCACTGGTCCACCGGCGAATGTGCTGGCACCGCGCCGCGAGCCGCACCGGCTCCGGAGCGTCCGGTCGGTACCGGTCCAAACGGGCGGTCATGCGGCGAGCGTAGACCAGCTCCCGCGGCCGCGCGACGCCGTCGACCACTTCCTGGTTCGGGTCCTCGGCGTTCGCGTTGTCGAACCGGTCAATTGCGCGCTGGAATCGGTCGGTAGAGACCATCAACGGTTGGTTCTCCTGTCACGAGGCCAAAGGGAGCATGAGTCGGGCACCGCCATCCGTCAACCACCCTCAGCCGGGGCGACGCAGCCTGGGTCACCGCCCGGAGCGTTATGATATCTAGTTCCATGCCTCCTGACGACGACATCCACCCCGAGTTTCACCGCATGCTGGCGCGCGAGGCGAAGGAAACGCTGCTCGGGCATCGCGGCCGGGTCCTCTGGCTGTACGGCCTGTCGGGGTCCGGGAAGAGCACCTTGGCCCATGCGTTGGAAAGGCGGTTGCACAGCGAAGGCATCCTCACGCGGCTGCTGGACGGCGACAACATTCGCACCGGCCTCAATCGGGGGCTCGGCTTCTCAGACGACGACCGCCGTGAGAACATCCGGCGCATCAGTGAAGTGGCGAAGCTCTTTGCCGAAACCGGCGTCGTCACACTCGCCTCGTTCATCACGCCGAGGCGGGAGCTACGAGCCATGGCGCGGGACATTGTCGGAGCGCAGGATTTTCTGGAAATCTTTGTGAAGGCCTCGTTCGCAGCCTGCGCCGCGCGCGACGTCAAGGGGCTCTACGCGAAGGCAGCGGCCGGAGGCGTACACCAATTCACTGGGAAAGATTCCCTGTTCGAGGCACCTGACGCGGATGTCGAGGACGTCGTCGTCATCGACACGGAGCACGCGACCCTCGAAGAATCGACCGACGCGCTCTACCAGATCGTGCGCCCGCTGATTGCCCCGCGAGGCTCAGGACCCGGGCAGAAATAGGCTGACCTGTTCCTTCCCGGTCCTCATTGACAGAGTGACTATGCTGTCCTACAAACTCAACCATCTCCGGCAGTTAGAGTCGGAATCGATCTTCGTGTTGCGTGAGACTGCGGCCCAGTTCGATCGCCCGGCGCTCCTCTTCTCCGGTGGCAAAGATTCCATCGTGATGGCCCACCTGGCCCGGAAGGCTTTCCACCCGGCGCGCATCCCTTTCATGCTGCTGCACGTGGACACGGGGCACAACTTTCCGGAAACGATCGAGTTCCGCGACCGCTTCGTGCAGGCAATCGGCGCCAGTCTCATCGTGGCGTACGTGCAGGACTCCATCGATCGGGGACGGGTCGTCGAGGAGCAGGGCGTTCACGCGAGCCGAAACAAGCTGCAGACCGTGACGCTGCTCGACGCCATCGAGAAGCACCAGTTCGATGCCGCGTTGGGGGGCGGCCGGCGAGACGAGGAAAAGGCGCGAGCCAAGGAACGCTTCTTCTCCCACCGGAACGACTTCGGAGAGTGGGATCCCAAGGGGCAGCGCCCGGAGTTGTGGAACCTGTTCAACGGACGCCATCACCACGGGGAACATTTCCGCGTGTTTCCGCTGAGTAATTGGACGGAAATGGACGTCTGGCAATACATCAAGCACGAGGCGATCGACCTGCCGAACCTCTACTTCTCGCACCAGCGAGACGTCGTCGAACGCCACGGCTCCCTGCTCGCGGTGTCCGATGTGGTTCGCCTCCAGGAGGGCGAAACCTCAGAGGAACGAACCGTGCGTTTTCGGACCATCGGCGACATGACCTGCACAGGCGGCGTCGACTCCGTGGCGACCTCGCTGGATGACATCATCGCGGAAGTCGCCGCCGCTCGCGAAACCGAGCGGGGCACGCGTTCGGACGACAGGCGCTCGGAGTCCGCCATGGAAGATCGTAAGAAGGAAGGCTATTTCTAGTGTCCACGAGCGAAACGGCGGGTTACATGGAAATGGACCTGCTGCGGTTTACCACCGCGGGCAGCGTCGATGACGGGAAAAGCACTCTGATCGGGCGACTTCTGTACGACAGCAAGAGCATCTTCGAGGACCAACTCGAAGCGATGGAGGAATCGAGCCGCAAGCGCGGCGACGAGCACCTCAACCTCGCCCTCCTCACCGATGGCCTGCGCGCCGAACGCGAACAAGGGATCACGATCGACGTGGCCTACCGCTACTTCGCGACCCCTCGACGTAAATTCATCATCGCCGACACCCCGGGACACATCCAATACACCCGCAACATGGTGACGGGCGCCTCGACAGCAAGCCTCGCCATCATCCTGATCGACGCCCGCAAGGGAGTCATCGAACAGACCTGCCGTCACGCCTTCATTGCCAACCTCCTTCGCATACAGCATGCCGTGGTGGCGGTGAACAAGATGGACCTCGTGGACTACCGCGAGGCGACGTACGACGCGATTGTCTCAGCCTTTCAGGATTTCGCGTCCCGTCTCGACAACATCGTCGAGATCACGTTCATCCCCATCAGTGCCCTGCGGGGGGACAACGTCGTCGACGCGTCGGAACAGATGCCCTGGTACGCCGGTCCCTGTCTGCTCAATCACCTCGAAACCGTTTACGTCGGGTCCGAGGAGAACCACGTCGACGCGCGCTTCCCCGTGCAATGGGTGATTCGACCGCAATCGGACTCGCATCGCGACTTCCGTGGTTACGCCGGTCGGGTTGCCGGCGGCGTCTTCAAACCGGGCGACGAGGTGCTGGTCTTGCCGAGCGGGTTCGCCACCCGGGTGGCCGCCATTGAGACCTTCGACACCCAACTCGAGGAAGCGTTCAGCCCGCTCTCCGTCACCATGACGCTGAACGACGACATCGACATCAGCCGGGGCGACATGATCGTCAAACCGAACAACCCACCCAAGGTCGACCAGGACATCGAGGCGATGATCTGCTGGTTCTCGGAACGCCCTCTGGTCTCACGCGGCAAGTACGTGCTCCGTCACACGACCAGGGAGGTCAAGGCGGTCGTCCGGGATACCCGCTACAAGGTCGACATCAACACCCTCCACAAGACGGAAGGCGACCTCGAATTTCATCTGAACGACATTGGCCGGATTTCTCTGCGCACCTCGGCGCCCCTCTTCTACGATCGCTACAACCGCAATCGCACCACGGGCAGTTTCATTCTGATCGACGAGCAGACGAACGAAACCGTGGCGGCGGGCATGATCGTCTAGCAGCCCGTGGTAGAAGTCGCGCGTCGCACCGAGCGCGGCGCTGGACCGGTCGGACAAGGCGAGAAGAGGGAACATACCGGCAGTATGTGACCGATGAACAACGCAGGTCGGCCGGATTCAGCGCCGCTCGAATGCCGCGGGACGTCTACCACGGGCTGCTAAGGCAGCCTGTAGGTACCCGGCAGAAGGCCGATGACGAAGCTGGGGTTGAGCAACGACCGCTTGTTGTAGCGCAGCGTCCCCGGATGCGGCTCCGGATACCCCGAATTGCGGTAGACGCAATCGCCGGCGGCCACGTCCCACTCCATCGTCGGACCCAGCCGTGGATACACGTCAGCGCGACCGTCCGCCACCACGCAGAACTTCAACGAGCTACCACTCTTCACCCGCTCCGTGATGGAGAACGGCTCGAGGAACGCCTCAAGTGCGGGGCTTGGGTGGGATCGACTCTCGACGACCCGAAGCGGCTTCGACGGGTCGGACAGTGTCGACCGCAGACGTTGGGGGGCGCCGCCTCCCGCCTGCTTCCAGGCACCGGCGCCATGACGCGCGTAGAAGAGCAGCCCCGAGGCGGGGGCCGCGACGACCCCAAGCACCGGCTCACCGTCCTCGATCATGGCGATATTCACGGTGAACTCGTCCGTCCGATTGATGAACTCCTTGGTGCCGTCGAGCGGATCGACCAGCCAATACCGGGGCCAGTGACGACGCTCCTCATAATCCGGCAGCTCCCGTTCCTCGGAGACGTAGGGGATCGTGTCGTCCAGGGCGAGCAGCCCCTTTCGAATAATCTCCTCGGCCGCGAGATCCACGCCCGTGACCGGCGAGCCGTCCTCTTTCTGCCGCACCCAGGTGTCCCGAGCGTGGTAGTGGCGCAGCACGACCTCACCGGCCCGCTGGGCAATGCTGTTGACCGCTTCAATTGTCACCATGGCGAGGGCCAGTGTACCAGTTCGTCGAGTTCTGTCCGTGCCGTCCGGCAGAGCGCGACAGAGTGACATTGCCGGCCAGCGCTTGACGAATGCTCACACAGCGGACAAGAATGAGGGGTCGTGACGATGCACGTGCGCGCCGCTTGTCGATGTTGCTGTTGTACGGAGGCCCTCCGGGCCCCCGAGCCAACGGACGTGTCGCGCATGGCGCATATCGAAAACTGACCAGAGCCAAACGCGAATGACCGACAGCCCTGGAGCCACACGCTCCCGGGCTTTTTTTTTGGTCGACCGGCCGTCGCATCGCAAGTAAAGGGCACACGATGTTCGAAGAATCGGCGACGCGCTCAATTATCAAGGCGTTCTCGTGGCGTATCCTGGCCACGGTGACGACGGCGCTTCTGGTGTACGCGTTCACCGGCAGCACCGACCTCGCGGTCACCATCGGATCCCTCGAAGCGGTGAGCAAAATGGTGCTGTATTACTTCCACGAGAGGATGTGGAACCGGCTCCATGTGGGGCGCAAGCCGATGACCGGCGCCGCCCGGGTTGTCGAACCCGCGCTGGCCTCACCAAACGGAAAGCCGGCATGACGGACACCCTCACACGTCCGGGGCCCGCGTCACTGGCCGAAGCCGGCCGCGCGCTGGAGGTCGGCACGCCGCTGGACATCCTGCGGTGGGCATCCGACCGCTTCGGCCCCCGACTGACCTTCGCGACCGGCTTCGGGGCCGAAGGCTGCGTCCTGCTGGACCTGATCGGGCGCCACCGTCTTCCCGTCGACATTTTCACGCTGGACACGGGTCTCCTCTTTCCGGAGACGTACGAGTTGTGGCGGCGACTCGAAGCCCGGTACGGGTTCACCATACGGAGTGTGGGACCCGAGCTGTCGATCGAGCAGCAGGCGGCCGCGCACGGCCCGGAACTCTGGGCGCGCGAGCCAGACCGGTGCTGCGACATGCGCAAGGTCACGCCGCTGACTGCGCAGTTGAGTGGATTCGACGCCTGGATCACCGCCATACGTCGCGACCAGACGGACAGCCGCGCAACCGCGCTGGCGGTGGAATGGGACCCGAGGTTCGAACTCACCAAGGTGAATCCGCTGGTCCGCTGGACCAAAAGAGACGTGTGGGGTCACCTGCTTGAGCATGACGTGCCATACAATCCGCTTCACGATCGTGGCTACCCGAGCGTCGGCTGCCTTCCCTGCACCAGCAGCGTGAACCCCGGCGAACCTGAACGCGCGGGCCGCTGGCGCGGCGCACCCAAAACCGAATGTGGCCTGCACGCCGACGTCGAAGGAGCAGACGAAATCGGACACCCTGGGTCCCTCATGTGACCCCGGGACCGCCCGGGCGCCGATTCGCATGAGCGCGGCAGGGCCTCTCTTTCCCGTATTTCTGAAGCTGACCGATCGCACCGTGGTGGTCGTCGGCGGCGGGGTGGTCGCGACCTCCAAGCTGAAGGGGCTGCTCGATGCTGGCGCGCTCGTCACGGTCATCGCGCCGGATGTGACGCCTGAGATCGATGCACGCGGGGTGCTGATACACCGACGGCGGTTCGAGCCAGCCGACCTCGACGACGCATGGCTGGTGGTCGCCGCCGCGCCCCCCGCCGTCAATCGTGAGGTGGCGGCGGCTGCCGCGCAACGCCGCGTGTTCGTCAACGCGGTCGATGACCCGCCGAACGCCAGCGTGTATCTTGGTGGCGTGGTTCGACGGGGGGGGGTGACCGTGGCCATCTCGACCGACGGCCAGGCCCCCGCGCTGGCGGGACTAATCCGGCAGGCACTCGAGGCGCTATTGCCGGAACCCGAGGTGGAGCGGTGGATGGCCACCGCCCGGACTGAACGCGCAGCCTGGATACGCGAAAGCGTGCCCATAGAACAGCGGCGCCCGCTGCTCTTGCAAGCGCTGGCCGCACTCTACAAGGATCAATAGAACATATGTCTGGGGGGTTCGTCTCGTTGGTCGGCGCCGGTCCGGGCTACGCGGATCTGCTGACCGTGCGCGCCGTCGATCGGCTGAGAACGGCCGACCTTGTGTTGTTCGACGCGCTGGTCTCGCCTGAGGTCGTGGCGATCGCCAGTCAGGCCCAA
>CALBET010001070.1 GCA_937888665.1 uncultured Acidobacteriota bacterium | reverse complement strand
ATTCGAGAATCGGGCACCCCCCGACCGGGCCGCGCCCGGGGCACTGGTCGACGAGTTCGGAGAGCGCCCCTCGCATCGCCTGCAAGGCGCGCAGCTTGTCGTCGATGTCCTGCATCTTGGCGAGCGCCTGCTCCCGCACATCGCCGCATGTCGCGTCGCCGTCGCTGCGGAGGTCGAGCAGTTCCTGAATCTCCTTGAGGGTGAAGCCCAAATCTTGTGCCCGTTTCACAAACCGGACGAGCCGAACGCTTTCGTTTGGATAGAGACGATAGTTGGACTGGCTGCGGGGCGGCGACGGCACAAGACCGCGGCGCTCGTAGTAGCGCAACGTCTCAATGTTCACGCCGGCCCGTTTGGCGGCCTGTCCGATGGTGAATTCCGACATCTCGTTTTCTCTTTCCATGGTTGACGATAAAGCCCGTACCTAGGTACGGAGTCAAGTGGTTTCGCGGCACGATGATGCCGCTTGTAGGGGGCTGTCCGCCGCGCCCTCGTGTTTCTGAGCGTCCCTCAGCGGCCGAAAGTCACAGGGTCATGACACGGAGACGGGTTCAATTTTCATCCTATTGTCGCGGGCCGTGGCGTGTGTCCGCACGCTGGGGCCAACCATCAATCCAGGTGCCCTCGCTCGGCGTCGCCCATCTCAACGCCGCCGTCCGGGAAGTACTCGCTCCACCGGTCGGAGACTCGGGCCGCCACGTCCGGATCACACGAGAGCTCGGCTGGAAACGAGGGGGCCAGACGGGCATCGATGACAATGGGCGGCGTCCGAACCAGATGATTGCGGGCCACTCGCGTCGATGCGGCATAGATGTCCGCGCCCGGCTCGAATCGGGTAAACGTGGTCCACAGAAAGTTCATGGCGCTGCGGGCAGCTCGCGCGGGTTCGTCGGTCAGCACCACAAGCGGCCATCCGGCGAACGCCGCATGCGAGGCGATGCGAGCCGCCGCCTTCGGCTCGTCGCTCGACGACGGCCCCCCGACCACCAGACACCCCCGACAGAACACCTGCACGTCGCGGATGCCACTCGGCAGCTCCGAGGCTGAGAACTCGCCGGGGAGATCCCGCACCGGGTCTCCCAGGCCGAGCCAGACCCCCTTGGACCCCAGATTCACCGCGGGACCGGTGTAGTCCAGGGTATCCATCGAGAGATTCGAGAACACGTAGAGATCGGTCTCCGGGTTGGTCCGCGCCAGCACGTGCTCGAGTGTGGCCCGGAAATCCTTCAGGTCGACCGGTTGATCGGTCACCAGGAGGAACTTCGTCAGCGACAACTGGCCCTCGCCCAGGATACGGAAGGCGCTGGCCATCGCTTCGCGCGCGTAGCGCTGTTTCACGACGGCGGCCGACAGCGAGTGATACCCGGTCTCGCCATAGGACCAGAGCTGCTCCACGGCCGGCATGACTACCGGAAACAGCGGTGACAAGAGTTCCTGCAGGAGATCGCCGATGAAGAAGTCTTCCTGCCGCGGCTTCCCCACCACCGTGGCCGGAAAAATCGCATCATGGCGCCGGGCCACCTGCCGAACCTCGAAGACCGGATAGTCGTGCTGAAGCGAGTAGTAGCCGTAGTGGTCGCCGAACGGCCCTTCCGGCCGCCGTGTCCGCGGCGCCACCGTACCCATCAGCGCAAACTCGGCGCCGGCCACCAGCGGATGCGGTCCGACCCCCTCGACCAACCGCAGCCGCTCGCCGGCAATCAGCGACGCCAGCATCAGTTCCGGCACGTTCTCTGGCAACGGCGCGATGGCCGACAGGATGAGCGCGGGAGGGCCACCCAGAAAGACCGTCACTGGCAGGGCTTCACCGCGCTGTTCCGCCACCGCGTAGTGAAACCCGCCCCCCTTGCCGATCTGCCAGTGCATCCCGGTGGAGGTGGCATCGTGAATGTGCAGCCGGTACATGCCGAGGTTGTGCCCCCGGCCATCGGGGTGCTCGGTGAACACCAGCGGTAGGGTGATGAACGGCCCCCCGTCCTCGGGCCAGGTGGTCAGCGCCGGCAACCGGTCCAGCCGGACGTCGTCAGTGACGACATCGGTGACTGGTCCCCGTCTGCCGCGGCGGAGGCCAATCCTCGGCAGCTCGCCGATGACATCTCGAGCGCCCCAGAGTGTCGCCGGCGTCGGCGGCAGCGCGGTTTCCAGGAGTTCGACCAGGCGTCGGATCAGCCGCTGCGGGCGTTCGCCAAAGGCCAGCTCGGCCCGCCGGGCGGTGCCGAACAGGTTCGTCACCAGCGGGAAGTCGGCGTTCGCGACGTTCCTGAACAACAGCGCCGGCCCGCCGGCGGCCACCACCCGGCGATGGATCTCCGCCACTTCTTGCGCCCGGTCGACTGCCACGGTGACCTCGACGAGATCGCGGTCGCGGCGTAGGTGGTCGAGGAATACACGCAGGTCTGGGAACGACATCAGCTCACGAGATGGAGGCGGCCTGGCTCTCAGTGAACCGAACCGGCCGCTTCGAGCCGCTCGAGAAAGGTCCGGATGCGCTTCGCGTTGGCGCCCAGGTCGCTCACCCCGACGCGCGAGACCGACCGGACATCTACCTCGGTCCCGCCGGCCACGGCCCGGGCCCGCACCACGATATCGTCAGTGAACCCGAACCAGAACGTGGTATCGGACGCTTCAAGCCGGCCGGCCTCGGCGTCGGCCGCCACGATCTCCCAGCCCATGGCCGTGGCAACATCGCGGGCCTGCTCAACCAGCTGCGCCGGCGTCATCCCGACGACGAGGGTTTCGAGATCTGGATAGCCTTCGCGTTGGCTGGCCGCCAGCTCCGCGCCTCCGTACTCGAGCGAGTTCGGCGCATCGGCGCGCAGCGCGACCACCGCCTCGAACTGGGGCGGCGTGGTGGTGTCCGTCGTGATGTCGTGAATGGCCGGCGCCTGCAGCCCCGGGAGCGCCAGGATGACCGGCAGAAGGCCGGTCACGGCCGCGGCGACGGCGGCGCCAACCACGAAGGCGCGACCGGCCGGCATGGGACGTCGACCGACCAGCACGATCACCGCCAGCAGCAGCGCCACCAGGGACAGGAGAATGCCGAGCGGCACGGCCAGCAGGGCCGGTCCCAGCGGCAGCACCCCTACCCGGTGCAGCACCGGCGCCACCACCACGAGCACCCCACCGGCTACCGCCAGCCGGAACGCCCAACCCGCCATACCGCCAGATGATCGTGCCATCAGTGCCAACGCTCCACGGCCCACACAACGGTCGCCGCCGAGACCAGATGCATCAACATCAACGTGCCGACGCCGGCCGGCGTTCCGCCCGGGAAATTCGCCGCGCCCGACTCCGTCAGCAACCACAGGTCAGGGATCAACGACACGACGAGTACGACCCCCGCGACCACACGAAACACCGGTATCGGACGGGATGACACGCCGGCGATGCCCGCCAAGACCCCAACCCCGGCCAGGGCGCCGATCACCGAAAAGAACACCACGGGCCCCGGGCCGTGGAGCGGTGGAAAGTCATGGGGCATGGTCAACAGCGCCAACGCGCCGGCCTGGAGGAAATGATTGGCGACAACCGACACCACCACCGCCAGTGCCCCCGCCTTCAGGAGCGACCCTTTCTGCTGTGTCTTCGTCTCCGCCATTCTGTTGGTTCCGTCAGCTCCACGTCGGTCGACCGTGGCGCAGGGCCCGAGCGTCGCCTCGCAGGCCTGAAGGCCTGCGCCACAAACGAACCACCTTGGGGGCTAGGCCGGCGGCGTGGCTCCTACACCCTTCCGGTGGGGTTCTCCGGGGTGCCGCATTCTTCGCCGAGATACCCGTTTCCACCGCAGTACCGTGCGTCCTGCAGCTGGATCAAGATGCCGTCGGGGTCCGTGAAGTACAACTCCGGGGTGCCACCTGGCGCGCCACCGCGGTTCGGCATGCGCATCGTGACATAGGACTTCAGTGGGCCAACCGGGCCCTGCGCGTCGCCACGGGGGGTCACGCCGTAGCTTTCCAGCACACCCTGAATGCGATCGGGGTCGAAGTCGTCCACCATCAGAGACGCATGGTGAATGATCGGCCCAGCCGGACCACCGCCGGCTTCGGCCAAGGCCAGGAACTGCTTGCCGGCCCCGACCCGCAGCACCGGCATGGCGCCCTGATACGTGTCGACAGGCATGCCGAACAGTTGCTGATACAGGGCGATGGATCGTGCCTGGTCGGTCACAAACAGCGTGAAGTGGTTGTATTCGCGAAGCCGCAGTAGACCGGAGGTCGGCGCCGGCTCGGGCCGCGCCAGACATGTTTCGCCCAGCACGCCCTCACCGCCGCAGTAGGTGTCGTCCTGCAGCTGGATCACGATGCCGTCAGGGTCACCGAAGTACAACTCAGGGGTGCCTTCGGGTGCGCCGCCGAAGTCCGCGCCCCGCATCCGGACGCGCACCTCCATCGGGCCCGACGTCGCGGACGAGGTCACGCCGTGTTCGCCCAGGATCCTCACAAGACGTTCGTCGTCGAAATTGGGTGTCGACAGACACAGATGGTTGATGCCGGGGTTGTCGCTGGCACCCCCGCCGATCGCCATGAACTGCGGGCCATCGCCGACCCGCAGAATCACGGTGCTGGCCTGCCGGGCGGCGATCGGCATGCCGAAGAGTCCCTGATACCACTCGAGCGATCGCGCGGCATCGGAGACGCTGATCGTCATGTGGTTGATGGACGTGATCGGAATCGGAGGACCGGATTGCGCGAACGCCCGCGGCGCGACGGCGAGTGCGCCGATCGCACCGAGAAAGACCCGGCGGGAGACGTTGTTATCTGATTGCATGATTCGTTCTCTGTTCAGCGGCCCTAAAGGGCCTTGCTACGAACCGCGACGAGCGCGAAACGCGACGGGCGGCCCTAAAGGGCCTTGCTACGACGCGATGCCTGGTGCGGACGGGCACGTAGCAAGGGCCTTCAGGCCCGCTGTTGGACCTAAGGACTCTGCTCAGAGCCCAAACCCGCCTCGATTAATTCCAACGCGAGGCCATCCAGGTCCTCGACCACAATCGCACGCGAATCGCCGAACGGATACGGGCCCTCGACGATGGGAATGCCCGCAGCCTCGAGATGGGCGATGACCGGGTCGAGGTCAGGGTAGCTCAATGCCATGTGATCCACCACCTGGCCCCGCGACGGCACCAGCGGCCCGTCGGCCCCCGCGCCGCACCGTCCGTCGCGACACTGCCGGGTGTACCACATCAGCCCCGTGTTCGCGACGCGGACCGTCCCGATCGGTTGTCGCAACTGCCCCGACGGAAAGAAGGTCGGATAGCTGACCGGCCCGCGGTCGACATCGCACGGGTCGCGCACCATGCCGCGCGCGCCGAGGTGCTCGACATACCAGTTCACGGCACACAGCGGCGCCTCGTGCCAGAAATGCAGATGGCCGTAGAACAGCTCGTCGGTCTCCGCGTTACCGTTGAACTCGAGGAGCACCCCGTCGGGGTCGACCAGATAGCCGAAGTCCTGGCTGTTCGGCCCCCGCTCCGGCGCCGTGCCCGCCAGGGCCTCGAGCTCGGCCACGGTGAGCAGCCGGTCGCCGTAGGGGGCAAGCCCTGAGTGCAGCACGCCGTCCTCGTCGTCAGGACCGGTGTAGACCGGAAGGAAGCGGAAGCGTTCACCGTCGGGGTCGAGACCAGTCAGGCGTTCGAAGAAGGCCAACCCGTCGGTGCTGGGACCGGTGGTCCAGAACGCGCTCTGCGGCACCGCGTGGTGACGGTCCACATCGAACCCACCGGGCGCCGCCTCGTGAACCTCGGTATACAAATGATAGACGCCGTCAGCCGCGAACGCGGGAAAGCCGGCCACTTCCGTGATCTCGCCGTCCGGCCAGACCGTCTGCCACCACTCGAGTGACGCCTCCGGATCGACCGCGTTGATGTGCAGGTGATGAAACGTTGGCTCCGGCAGTGCGGCCGTATCCAGCGCGTCAGTCTCAGTGCTGGTCACGGCCTCGGCCGCGGCCACTTGCGAGAGCGCCGCCGGCTCAGCATCTCCCGCCGGAGCGCACCCGCCCAGCGCCACGGTCACCGTCAACAGGCCAGCAAACCCCAGCAGCCGAAACCCACGGTAGCAAGGCCCTTCAGGGCCGCCGAGCCACAGGGACAGGGTCCCTCGGCGGCCTGGGCCTTCAGGCCCGCCGGTCCGGCGTCGCCAACGGCCACCGACCACCGACACGAGACCCATCGTCAGTCACCCGACCGCAGCGGGCGGAAGAACGCGCGGAGGTCTCCGACCAGCAGGTCAGGCTGCTCCATGGCCGCGAAGTGTCCGCCACGCGGCATCTCGGTCCAGTGCGTGACGTTGTACGACGCTTCGGCCCACTTCCGCGGAGCGATGAACAGCTCGTACGGGAAGACGGCGACGCCGGTCGGCACATCAACCCGTCCCATCGGGCGCGAGGTCGGCGCGTGGCGGCTCTCGTAGTAGAGACGCGCCGACGAGGTCGCGGTCTGGGTGACCCAGTAAATCATGATGTTGGTGAGCAGCTCGTCACGGGTGAACACGGACTCAGCGTCGCCATCACAATCGCACCACGCGCGGAATTTCTCGACGATCCAGGCCGCCTGGCCGGCCGGCGAGTCGTTGAGCGCGTAGCCCACAGTCTGCGGCTTGGTCCCCTGGATCGCCGAATATCCAGCCTCGGCGGTGTTGTAGAAGGACGACCGGGCCTGAGACCGCTCGAGCTCTTCCGGCGGCACGCCCTCCGTCGGGTCGTCGACACCGCGCGGAGGGCCGGCAATCAACATATTGATGTGCAACCCCACGGCCTGCTCGGGATGGTTGAAGGCATGCCAGCGGCTGACGATGGCCCCCCAGTCGCCGCCCTGGATGCCGTAGCGGTCATACCCGAGCCGCGCCATGAGCTGGGCCCCGACCTCGGAAATCTGCTCCGGTCCGAACCCGGGGTCGCGCGGCTTGTCCGAGAATCCGTAGCCGGGCATCGACGGCGCCACGACGTGGAAGGCATCCTCGGCCGAGCCTCCATGCGCGACCGGGTCGGTCAATGGTCCGATGATCTTCCTGAACTCGGCGATCGACCCCGGCCAGCCGTGCGTGATGATGAGCGGCATGGCGTCCGGTTCCGCGGAGCGCTGGTGGATGAAGTGCGTGTCGAGGCCGTCGAGCACTGTCTTGAACTGATCGAACTCGTTCAACCGCCGTTCCTGCTCGCGCCAGTCGAACCCATCCCGCCAGTAGGTGATCAACTCGGTCAGGTACCCCAGCTCGGTGCCGTAGTCCCACCCAGCGCCGTCGAGCTGGTCGGGCAACCGGGTATTGGCCAGCCGGGCCTGAAGGTCGTCGAGCACGGCGTCCGGCACCGCGATAGTGAAAGGCCGAATTGCGGTCGGGTCCACGGGCGGCGCCTCCATGGTTTGGTCGTCGCCCGCGACCCCCGGCGCCTCCACGACCGTCGCTGGCGAGTCACACCCCGCCAACGGCGCCAGCAGCAACAAGAGCGACACCAGTCCCACGTGATGCAACATTGTCATCCTCGCCTCGCGTCACAGATTGTCGTGTGTCCGTCTGCGTATCGCAAACTCGGTTTTCTCCACGTCGGAGCCGGCCCATTCAACCGGGCCACAGATCTCAGTGTGGCGCGCCTCGTGTGGCGCACGGCTTTAGTTGTCGTGTGGCGCACGGCTTTAGCCGTGCGATCGCAGGCCTGAAGGCCTGCGCCACAGGGCCTCACCAGCCGGTCACCACGACGATTCGACGCTTCCAAGCAACCAGCACACCCCTCCACCTTTCCTTCGCAGCCCGCCTATCTACTGTCCGGGTCGGACGCGAGACGACCCACTCACAGGGCGCTCTGCTTCAGCCGGTACTCGCCGGTGGCGGAATCTTGCTCGCGATAGACGCCGTGACACGCCTGACAGCCGTTCCGGATGCCGGTGAGCCGCGGCTCCAGCCGGGCCGCGTCAACCTCCGGCGTCGAGAGGAGGCGATCGAGCGCGTCGAGTTCGGCGAGCACGGCGCGGACCAACTGCACCGCATCATCGCGCTCGTGGTCGCGCCAGAAGGTCATGGTGACCGCGAGCTGCTCGCGGGACCGGATGGCTCGCTCCTTCGCCGTGGCGTAATCCCCGTCGCGCAGCGCGGCCTGCAACCCCGCAACGTTCGGGCCCAACGTCTTCATCGTCGCGTCGAGATGGTCCGCCGTGAAGATGGGATACGACGTGTCCTGCGCGAGCGCGGGCGCTGGTCCGGTCAGGCCCCAGATCAGCGCGACCAGCAGAGCGGTTTTCTGACGAGGCGTCTGCGTGGCCAAGCGAAGGCGCGCGACAATGCGCGCCCCGCGGGCCAGGAGTGGGGCGTTGGGGCCCCGCGAGGGCCCGCGTGGGGCTCGGGGCGCAGCCCCGTCTAAGGAAGACGAGGGGGCAGCCAGGCGGGCTGTGACCGAGGAAGCAACACCGTCCATGCTGGCGCCTCGTCAGAAAACCTACACCCCAGTGAGGCGATCGAGCCGGCCGGTGCTGTCGCCCAACGCCTCCACCGGCACTCCCAGCTTCTCGAGAATCGTGACGTGCAGATTGGCCAGCGGCGTGTCCGCGGGGTACCGGATGTAGCGTCCCCCCTTGATCCCCGCGTTCTTCCCACCGACCAGCGCGATCGGCAGGTCATCGTGGAAGTGCGTGTTGCTGTCGCTGATGCCGGTGCCATACAGAAACAGCGTCGAGTCAAGCATCGACCCGTCGCCCTCGGGCAAGGCGTCGAGCTTCTCGACCAGATACGCAAACTGCTGCACCTGATACTCGTTGATCTTGTGCAACCGCTCGAGCTTGGCCGGCTCGTCCTGATGATGAGAGAGTGGATGGTGCGAGTCGGACACCCCGATCTCCGGGTAGGCCCGGCCGCTCACCTCGCGCGCGAGCATGAAGGTGCTGATGCGGGTCAGGTCGGTCTGATACGCCAGGGCCAGCAGGTCCATCATCAGCTTGGCATGCTCCGCGTAGTCGTTCGGCACGCCAACCGGCTGATCGACGACCGGCAGCTCTCGCGTGTTCTGCTCTTCGGCCATGGCGATACGTCGCTCGATGTCGCGAACCGCCTCCACATACTCCTCGAGCTTGACCTGGTCGCCAGGCCCGACCACGCGCTCCAACCCAGTGAGCTCGGCGCCGACGAGATCGAGAATGCTGCGGTCGCGGCGCATCCGTTCCAGTCGCGCCGCCGGGTCGGTGCTCCCGGTCGTGCCGAACATACGCTCGAATATCGCGCGCGGATCGTTCTCGATCGGAAGCGGGGTGGTCTCCGTCCGCCAGGCGATCGTGTTGGTGTAGGCGCAGCTCGCGCCGCCGTCGCAATTGCCCAGCATCGCGTTCGACTCGATGCCGAGTTCGAGCGACGCGAGCTGGGTCTCCCGCGACAGCTCACGCGCCGCGATCTGGTCCATGGAGACGGCATTGGAGACGTCGGCCCCGTTGGTAATCTTGTAGGGCACGCAGGTCAGGAAGGTGCCGGCCGATCGCGCATGGTCGCCGCCGCCCTTGACCAGATTGGCCGACTCGTCGTCGAGTCCGCCGCAGATCAGGACACGGTCCTTGAACGCCTCGAGCGACCGCAGCGTCGGCGGCAGTTTGTCAAGCGGGCCCTCGGTCTGCGGGTACCAGTACGGCATCGACATGCCGTTCGGCACGTAGAAGACACCGAAGCGGGTGACCGGGGCCGCCGCGGTCCGGCTCTGTGCCGTCAGCGCCGGGACCATGCTGTCGAGCAGCGGCAGGGCCAGGGCGGCGCCGAGGCCGCGTAGCACGGTGCGCCGGGGGAGATGCATCTTCGTGATGATCATCGGCATAGCTCCACGCGGGTGTCGCTCCCGCCTACGGTCTCCGAGTGGTCCTGAACGGCGGTGTTACGGCGCCACTGACGCCGCGTCGTCCGACGCCCGGCGCATCTGGAACGGGTCGCTGGTGACGATGCCCAGTATCAACGACGACCACCGGTCGTCGTTGCGCTCCAGCTCGCGGACGATGGCGCGCACCACCGGCGCGTCGTAGTAGTCGACTCCGCGGCCGAGGGCGTAGGTCATCAGCTTCTCGGTCACCGTCCGCATGAATTCGTCGCCCGAGGCCAGCAACGCTTCGCGGAATGCGCGGGGACTGTCGATCGTGTCGCCCTTCCAGGTGATCGTGGCGTTGATCGCGGCCCCGCCATCGCTCTCGCGCCATCGGCCGATCGCGTCGAAGTGCTCCATCGCGAAGCCGAGTGGATCCATCCTGGCGTGGCAGCTCGCACAGACCGGGCTGGCGCGGTGCTGCTCCATCCGCTCGCGCAGCGACGTCGGTTGGCTGCGATCGTTCTCGGCCAGTGGCGGCACGTTGGCCGGAGGCGGGGGCGGCGGCGCGCCGAGCAGCGTTTCGAGGACCCACTTGCCGCGCAGCACCACCGACGTGCGATTCGCGTACGAGGTCACCGTGAGCAGGCTGGCCTGTCCCAACAACCCGTGCCGGCGGTCATCCTCCCAGTCGTAGCGCCGGAAGTGACTGCCATACAGATCGTCGACGCCGTAGTGACGCGCGAGCTGTTCGTTCAGGAAGGTGTAGTCGGCCCGGAGCAGGTCCTGAATCGGCCGGTCCTCGCGGATCTGACTCCGAAAGAACAGCTCCGTCTCTCGCACCATCGCCTTCCGCAGCGAGTCGTTGAACCCGGCGAACAGCGCGCCGTCTGGATCCTGCGAAAAGATATTTCGCATCTGCAGCCACTGCCCGACGAAGTCGTCCATGAACCGCGTGGCGCGCCGGTCGGCGAGCATGCGTCGCACCTGTCGACCCAATGTCGCGCGGTCGCTCAGCGCGTCTCTCGCCGCAAGGTCGAGCAGCTCGTCGTCCGGAATGCTCTTCCAGAGGAAGAACGACAGCCGCGAGGCCAACTCGAGATCGCTCACCCGATACACGGCGTCTGGCCGGACATCGACCGGCTCGCGCTCGACCCGCATCAGAAACCGGGGCATCGAGAGCAGCGCCTCGAGCGCGCGTTCGATGCCGGCCTCAAAATCACGACTCTCGCGCCCCTCACGGTAGATGCCAATCAACGGCTCGACGTCGTCGGCCGTGACCGGCCGGCGGTAGGCGCGTCGCGCCAGCCCGGTGATGATCTCCCGCGCGCAGGACTCCTCCTGTTCGCCCCGGACACCGCTCGGCCGGCAGGTGAAGATGCGTTGGCGGCTGGCGGTGTCCCCAGGCACCCGACCGTCGAAGGGGCCGGAGATGTAGAACTTGTCGACACCCGGCAACTGACCCACCGCGAGCGGCGACGGGGCGGTATCGGTGAACGCCACCGACACCAGCCGGGTGCCGGCCTCCACCGGCACGCGGATGTCCAGCTCGTGGTCGGCGGTCATTCGATACTCGTGGAGCCGCTGTCCCTCGACATCGTCTTCCGGCGCCGCAATGAGCTGGCCGGGGTCCGGGCCGGGGTACTTGCCGCCGATGGTGAACTGCTCGACCAACGCATGATCGATGCGGAGCTCGATCTGGTGCGCATTCTCGGCAATGCCGTCGATCGTCTCGATGGTGTCGTTCCGCTTGAGCCGAATGGCAAACACATACTCGCCGTCGAGCGGAAAGTGATGACGGACAGCCAGGCCCCCGTGGGTGCCGAACGGCATTTCCTCACCGGCTCGCACGTCGCGCCGCTCGAAACCCACCTCGTAGAGCTGCCTGACCGGCCGGGTGTCTGGACTGCCGACCGCCGCCCGACTGATCTTCGTGGCGGCCGCGATATAACGAGCCAACGAGCCCGGCGTGATCGACAGCACATCGGCGTTGTTGTCGAACCCGAACCCCGCCATGTCCGAGGGCAGCAGCTCATCCCCGTCGACCTCCAGCGCGAGCAGGTCCTCGATGACGTTCACGTACTCGACCCGGTTCAGCCGTCGCGACGCGACGCGCCCCGGATTGGGTCGCGCGGCCGCCACCCGATCGAGCGCCGTCTCGAGCGAGGTCGCAAACGCGTCGACGGTCGCCGGATCCGGACGGGGCCGCCCCTCGGGCGGCATCTGGCCGCTGCGCAGCTTGTGGACCACCTTCTCGAGCACCGAGGCATGCTCGGCAATACGGGTCAGATCGACCTGGTCGAGCCTCAACTCCGCGGTCTGGAGCCGTTCGTTGTGGCAGGTGACGCAGTAGCGGTCGAGCAGCTCGCGAGAGGGAGCCTCCGCGCCGGGCTGCGCGCCGGCCGCCGCCAGCCGCGCCGACGGCGACACGATTGCCGCGGCCACCACGACCCCGACCAGGGTTGCGAGACGTATCGACATGGCCGTCACTCTCTTCTGTCCGCTCCGGGAAGCCCCAGTATACCTGCCGGCACCGGCTGGGAACGGACGACATCTCCTTCACTGAGGAGGAGATCGCGACGTTGGCCGCCTGGGCGGATGCGGGCGCCCCACGCGGGAATCGGCCGACCTGCCGACCCCGCTGGTCTTCGCCGCAGTCAACGAACGGGAGATCGGCGAGCCGGACCGCTTCGTCGACACGCCGTCGATCACACTGGCCGCCGATGCCCCGGACTGGTGGGGGACGCTGGCGCCAGTATCGGCCGGGACCACCACGGACGGTTCCACGGCAGGTGATGGTTCAGCGAATCGGCGGCACCCCCTATCCGCACCAGCGCGAAGGAGCGTGACTATGTTGAATGAGTGGCTCACGGCCCCCGTCACCAGCGACTTCAAGGATCCGATCGACAACTACGAGCCCAAGACCTACGACAATTCGGTCGAGCCGGCGCTGGCCGAGGAGACGGTCGAGGCGATCCAACATCAGCCCTAGGCCACGATTTCGCCTGACACCAAGGTGGGTGAGGCCGTTCGGCAGCTGTCAAGGTTTCATATCGCCTGCCTGCTCGTCGCGGTCGAGGGCAAGCTCGTCGGCGTGTTTTCCGACCGCGACGTGCTGGACAAAGTGGCGCTGGAATACGACGCCGTGAAAGACCGGCCCGTGAGCGACGTGATGACGACCAGCCCGGTCCATGTCTACGAGAGCGACCCGGCGGCGGCGGCGTTGTCGGTCATGGCCGTGAGCGGCCACCGCTACGTGCCGATTCTGAATCTGGACGACCGACTCGTCGGCATCGCCAGTCCGCAACGCGTGGCATCGTTTCTGCAGCGGTATCTATGAGGAGTCCTAGACGGTCTAGGCGCGCGTTGTCGGCGAGTAGACCTCTCAGAAGCCGAGGGTCATCCTGGCCCCGGCCTGCGCCCGGGTGAACATCGGTGAGACCCGAAGGGCCAGGCCTCCACCGCCGCCGGGCGGACGGTAGATGACACGTCTGCTCCTGTGCAGGGCATCGACCCCGACTCCGATCCCGGCTCCGTCCCTCCTTGGGAGGCAGTGGGCGTGTGGCACCCGTCCTTATCTACGATGCGGCCCCACTGCGACTTGCAAGCCCAGAAGCCACGTCGTGACTCCGGCAATCGGCGCGGACACGCGCAGAAAGAACTCGGGTGACACGTCGTAGCTTGTGCCGACCGCCCGCTCGTGACCGATCGCGAGGCCGACGGAGGGAGCCCCGTCCGTACCGCCATCCGACTCCGAACCCGACCAAAAGCGCACGACGAATCCACCGGTAGGTCGGAAGTACAGGCGCCGTCCGAACTGAGGGCCGATCTGCACGTACAGCACGTGAACCTTTTCCTCGTAGTGCGGATTATCCAGGGCGTTCGGCTGAAACGTGCCTTCAAACACCAGCGCTTTCGAGCTGGACAATGGCTTCCAGAGTTGGCCACCGATCGTAGGCCCGGTCTCCCCGTGCGGCCTCGGATCGTCGTCTCCGAACGTTCCACGCTCGTACGCGACGCCCAGAGCCACCCGCGCCGCCACGTTCGGCGCTTGCTGGGCCTGCAGCGTGCTCGTGTGGAGTGCGGCAATGGTAACGACGGTCGTGATGATCAGATGGGCACGCATGGTCCCTCGTCTCCCCAGGGAGATCGATCTGGTCGGCTACGTCGACGTCGTCAGGACTCAGTGAACTCGCTGTTCCAGAACGCTGCGTCATCCATGGGTCATTCCGGTCCGGGCTATTGTGCCAGAGTGAGGGTCTCATTCGGGTCACGCGGATTACTCCTGCCTGGTCGCCAAGGGTAGACCGATTCTGTTTGGATTGCACCGCTCGCGCCTGCTGGGTGCGGTGACTTGACGGCGTATGCATAGAATAGGCATGCTTATGCATATGCGCACGACTTTGAATATCGACGACGCCCTACTTGGGAAGGCGACCCAACTGAGCGGCCTTCGCGAGAAGACGGCCGTGGTCCGGGCAGGGCTCGAGGCCCTCGTGGCTCGCGAAAGCGCCAAACGCCTGGCGGCGTTGGGCGGCTCCGAGAAGGCCGTTCGCCCCATCCCCAGGCGGCGCGGGCACGTGAGGCGGAAGACGGCGTGATCTTGGTCGACACGTCCGTCTGGATCGACCATCTGCGGGTCACCGACCGACAACTCGCCGGGCTCCTCTTGGAAGAGGCAGTGCTCTGCCACCCGTTCGTTGTAGGCGAACTCGCTTGCGGCGCTCTGAGTCGCAGGAGCGAGGTCCTGGGGTTGCTTTGGAACCTCACGCAGGCGCCGGTGGTGGAGCACGAAGAAGTGCTCACGTTCCTTGACTCCCACGCGCTGATGGCGAGCGGTCTGGGGTGGGTCGATGTCCACCTGCTTGCGTCGGCAAAACTGGCCGGCGAGCGCTTCTGGACGCGGGACCGTCGTCTGGCCCAGGCGGCTCGCCGCCTGGGCGTCGCCGCGTAGGCCGTCGCCGAACGAAAGGGCGCACGAGGGGCCCGCCGGACACGGCAGCCGGATCGGTTTGTCCTCGAGAAGCCTCGTTCAAAACGGGTGGGGCACGGACGTCTGCTCAGGAGACGAACACCTCGCGTGTGTCCACGGTCGGTCAGACCCCTTCGGCGCTCAGCTCCCGACGGTCGAGGAACGTGTAGACGGGAAACAACACGCACAGGAACCAGCCGACCGTGAGGATGGCGGCCAGCCCGTCGAACACCCGGAAGTTGGTGATTTTCCAGAACACGGCATCATGGAATCTGAGGAACGGATACCGGCCCGGTCCGCTGATCGGCCGTAGGCAGATGTCGACGAAATAGAACATCTGCCAGGAATGAGAACGGACGAATCGCCCGACCCGCCCCAGCAGCCGTATCGTTCCGGCCACGCCGTAGTCCTCACGCAGCATCAACGTGATCTCCCGGAAGAACGGTGTCAACAACAGCTTGCCCACCTCTTGCTGCTGCCGGTAGATACCGGGCGCCCGGTCGAAGAACTCTCTCGCCCCGGTCCAGTACATCGCCTGCATGATGGACATGAGGATATACAGGCGGTGGAAGCCTGCCGCCTCGAATCGCCTGGCCGAGGTCTGCATCTTCCCCGGCAGCAGCACCCACCGCCCCTGTCGGCGAATATCGGCCGCAATCTTCTGGTCCTCGAGGAAGTCCATCGACTCGTCGAAGCCACCGAGCGCGGCGAAGAAATCTGGTGTGAGCAGGAGTCCCTGGTCTCCGTTCACGACATGAGGCCGATCGAACGACATCTTCTCTTCCGCGTACCGGAACGCAACGGCGTGCGTGCGCGGATCTGAACGGACGAACTCGAGCTGGAAGTGCCCCGCCAGGCGATCGTGGCCGGCGGCGCGCCGCTCGGCCGTCATGGCGCGGCACGCCGACTCCAGGAGACCATCCGACGGGAGCCGGGTGTCCGCGTGCAGGAAGCAAAGATACGTGCCGTGCGCCTCGCGCGACGCGCGGTTCATCTGCCGACCTCGTCCGCGATCGCACGCGACCACCCGCGCGAAATCGAACGACCCGACCATGGCCACGGTGCCATCGGCTGACCCACCGTCGGCAACCAGCACCTCGAGCCGCACGCCCGTCTGTTGTTGCAGATCCCGGAGCAAGTCCGGCAGCGCCCGCTCCTCGTTGAGCGTGGGCACGATCACCGAGACATCGCACGACGCCACGCCGCGAATCTACCATGGCGGACCTCTTCAGACGGGGCGGCGCCCCGAACCTCACGCCGGCCGCTCCGCGGGGACCCCGAGTGCCCACGCCGCGGCCGCAGGGCACGCGGGTCGTGAGGCCCTGGCAGGAAATGGCGACACCACCGACGCTCCGTCCGGTGGCTTGTCGGTTACCCTGAGCAGGACGGGTGGGAGCGGGGCCGCTCGGTCCGCGAACCGTCGGAGACGAGCCGAAATGCTGGCACCGCCGCCGGTGGAGACCGTGCGCGGGCGCGGAGTTTCACCGCCGGGTCTGGGATCAGCTACGCGCTCGATTTTCCCTCGGTGCCGGGACAAGGCACACCGTTAGCCCGCGCGAAGCGCCGTGAGGGCCAAGGAGAGTAGAGCTGGGCTCGTCGACCGGTTCGCGGACCGAGCGACCCCGCTCCCGCCGTCCGACCGGGAGGGACCGACAAGCCACCGCGCCTGACTGGGTGGCCTGCGAAACCGAGGTTAGGGTTGGTCGGTGGTGGTGGGCGGCACGTCGCGCAGCCGTTCCTGCACGGTGCCTGGGACCCCCAGTGCCGTGTCGGCGCCGAGTCGTGCGAGAAGCTCCGCCGTCTCGGGCCAGCTCTGGAACTGGAACGACTGCTTGGCGCCCTC
>CALBET010001069.1 GCA_937888665.1 uncultured Acidobacteriota bacterium | reverse complement strand
GGCGGCAACCCGAACCACTGGGTGGTCGAGATTACCAGCCCCGAACTGTTTACCTGCCCATTCGTGATGACCTCCGATGTCGGCACCATGGGGTTGAGCGGCCAAGAGGTCCTCCGCCTGCGCGAGTACCTGCTCAAAGGGGGATTCCTCTGGGTCGACGATTTCTGGGGGACTGACGCGTGGGCCCAGTGGTCGGCGGAAATCGGCCGGGTGCTACCGCCCGGCCAATACCCGATCGTCGATCTCCCATTGAGTCACCCCCTGTTCACGTCGATGTACAACATCTGGAAAGTACCCCAGATCGCCAACATCCGCTTCTGGCGACGAACGGGTGGATCGTCCACGTCAGAACGCGGCCCCGACAGCGCCGAACCCCATTTTCGCGTCATCACAGACGAGGATGGGCGCATTCTGGTGGCCATGACGCACAACACCGACATTCAGGACTCGTGGGAGCGCGAGGGTGAGGACACGCGGTACTTCGAAGCGTTCGCACCGGACGGGTATTCACTCGGGGTGAACGTGTTGCTCCACGCGATGAGCCACTGAGCTAGTCTTCAGACGGGGCCACGCCCCGCACCCTGCAACGCCCCGCGGCGACGAGCAGCAGGCCCTGGCTACCGATCCGACGCACGGGCTTTCTGCGCTTTGTACTTCGGCCAGGGAATCCAGCCGGACGGCGTCTTGAATCCCCACGCTCGGACCTGAGGACCACGGAGCACGACCGTCACCGGTTTGCGCAGCGGATCGATCTCCACGCGATGCAACCAGCGGGCGGGTCGAACGCGGATCGAGGGCGCCGGGTGCCACTGCTTGACCACGGTCTCGTCGGCCCGCGGGGTGTACTCCCAGTAGCCCCCACGCACGATGATGGTGAGAAACCGCCACGGGTGGTCGTGCAGGGTGTCGTCGTCGCTGGCGTGAAACCAGTGCACATAGAGACCGAACCAGGGGCACGACACGACGCGCAGTCGCTCGAGATAGAGCGCCCCCTCATGCCTGTAGATCGGCTCCCAACGCCAGACTTGAAATCGCGGCTTCGCCATGCTGAGTAGATGTTGGTTCGAGGCGCCAATCGGCGGGTCTTGGGCCCGGCGGCGACCGACAGGGTCACTGCTCGGTGGGCGTCAGTGGACCGTTGTCGACGCCGCGGCGTCGATGAATCGGCGCAGCACCTCAGCGCCTGGTGCCTTCCACGTCGGTCCTGAAGCTGAACAACGTCTTGCCGGCGGTGACGTACAGGGTCCGCAGATCAGGACCGCCGAACGCGGCGTTCGTGATGGTGTCTTCGGGAATCGGGATGTGCTCGAGCAACACGCCGTCAGGCGAGAAAACATGGACGCCGGCAACCGTGTCCAAGGTCTCGCTCGTCCCGCGCAGGCGGTTGAGACCGGCGGCGACGTACAGGTTGCCCGCGCTGTCGATCGTCATGCCGTCGCCGCTCCGCCCAGGATGGAAGTCGTGAAAGACCCGCATGTTGCTGACAGTCCCCTCGTCGCTGAGGTCATACGCGCGAATCAGCCGTGGACCTGCCGCGCTCTGCTCCGTCTCCAGAAGATAGAGCGTCGCGTCGTCGGGTGAGATCACGATGCCGTTTGGTCGTATCACCTCAGGCTCGGTCAGGATGCGCGTGATCGATCCGTCCGGGTCGACGCGATAGACCCCGTGCACGCCGGTCTGTTCCGGACGCGAGTTCGGTTCGGGCCGATCGGTGAAGTAGACGCGCCCGTATCCGTCGAACGTCAGGTCGTTCGGTCGATGCAGTTCTTTGCCTTCGTAGTGGTCGGCGAGCACCTCAATCTCGCCCGTCTCGACGTTCGTCCGGGTCACTCGCGGCAGCGCCGTCTCGCCGTCGCCACCCTCGCAGGCCAGCAGACGCCACTCGCTATCGAAGATCAGCCCGTTGGCGGCGTTGCTGGGTTGGCGAAAGGTGGATAGCTCGCCGTCGGTGGACATCCGCATGATGCGGTTGTTGTCGAGGTCCGTGAAGAAGACCGTACCGTCCTCGGCCACCGTCGGTCCCTCGGTGAACGCGACGGTGGCGGCCACGGACACGACGCGGGACGAGACCGCCGGATGCGCGACTGGATCAGCGGCGGGTGCCGGCGCCTCGGGCGCGGGGGCACACGCGGCCGCCAGCAGGCCACTCACCACCAACCCGAAGAACGTCTGCGAGACGGGACCACGAGCATGACGAAAACAGGGCACGAACCCTCCCAATCGTGTGGCGGCAGAGGTGCCGCACGGAGCATCGGCGGGCCTGAAGGCCCTTGCTACGACGACGATGTGCACGATCCATTGCTACGGCAGCTTGAATGCGATCATTTCTGGCGGTTGGCCGCCAATCGCCACCGCGATGTATTGCCGCCCCTCAACCATGTAGGTCATCGGCGTCCCGATGGCGCCGGTTGGCAGGTCAACCGACCCGAGTTCCTCACCCGTCTCCTTCGAGCGAGCGGTCAGACGCGGTCCGCCGGTGCTGCTGCCGGCCGTCAGGGCGCTAATCACCAGGGTCTTCGTCAACACCGGTCCGCCCACGCCGTCGCCCCCGACGGGTGGCAAGTTCAGGTCACGGAGCAGCGGGTGGTTCCGAATCCGATCGCCGTTCCCCAGCGGCACCATCCACTCGTGCTCCCCGGTGTTCATATTGATGGCCGTCATCCGGGTATATGGCGGTTTGAGCAAGGGGAGCCCCTGGGGCATCAATGCGCCGGTCCGGGACGGCCCTGCGCCGCGGCCCGCCAACTGGTCGTCCTCCGACGCCCCGTGCGTGTACTCCACGGTGGCCCCGATCCCCGGATCCGGCTGATACATGCTGATGACCACCGCCTGGTTGCGCGACGGCACATACAACCACCCCGAGTCAGGGTCCACGGCAGCCCCACCCCAGGTCGCGGCGCCGCCGTCCGGCGGCCGCATCAGGGTGCCTTGCCACCCGCCCTCGACGGGGCGCGAGATCGGCGTAAACAGCGGTCCCAGTCTGAACGGCCGGACCGCCTCGATGGCCATCTGGCGAATCTCGGGCGTGAAATCCACCAGGTCATCGATCGTGACCCCCTGGTATTCGAACGCCGCCGGCTTCGTGGGAAACGGTTGGGTCGGCGAGACGTATTCGCCCGGCATATTGGTTTCGGTCGGCACGGGCCGTTCTTCAATCGGCCAGACCGGGTCTCCGGTCACACGGTCGAAGGTGTAGACAAACCCCTGCTTGCTGACCTGAACCAACGCCTTGATGTCGCGGCCGTCGACCGTGATATCGACCAGGTTGGGTGACGTTGGGAAATCGTAGTCCCACAATCCGTGATGCACCGCCTGGAAATGCCAGACTCTCTCGCCGGTCTCGACGTCGACCGCGATGATCGATTCGGCGAACAGGTTGTCCCCGGGTCGGTTCGCGCCGTAGTAGTCGTTGGTCGCGGTGCCGGTCGGCAGATACACGTGACCCAGCTCATTGTCGCCCGCCAGAAACGACCAGACGTTGGCGTTGCCGGAGTATCGCCACGACTCGTTCAGCCAGGTGTCGGCCCCGAATTCGTCCGCGCCATTCGGTACCGTGTGAAAGTCCCAGGCGTGCTCGCCGGTCCGTACGTCCCACGACCGCACCCACCCGGGCACCGCTTCCTTTGTGATGCGACGGTCGGCCACCTGCGACCCGTGAATCACCCGATCGCGGACCACGATCGGCGGCGAGTGGATGCCGTAGAGCAGCGCGTTCAGATAGTCGCGGTCTTCCCGCACCGCCCGTGGCAGGCCGTCCATGGCGTCCACCATCCCGCTGCCGTCCGGTCCGAAGTCGGGGCACGGTTGACCGCTCTGCGCCTTCACGCACACGAGATATCCGTTCCCAGTGCCCCAGAAGATTCGCTCGTCCTCTTCCCCGTCAGTCCAGTAGGCGACTCCCCGCTGCCTGAACGTCCCGCTCATCGGGGTGGTGCCCTCTTCGTAGCTCTTGGGGTTGAACACCCACAGCGTCTCTCCGGTCGTCGCGTCGACCGCCACGCCCTGCGACAGCGCCGTGTTGAAATACATCACGCCGCCGATCATCAGCGGCGTGGCCGCCATGCCGCCGGGGCGTGGCAGGTTTCTCTTGCGATAGAGGTTCGGCGTGTCTTCGACCAACGACTCGACGATGGTCTCAAGCGGCGCCCACCATTCGCTGCCGTCCGGCATCGTCCGGCTCACCATGGCGTCCACAGAGCTCCAGCGCCAGGCAATCTCCAGATCTTCGAAATTACTGGCGTCAATCTGGTCCAGCGGCGAGTACTTCTGGCCGGCGATATTGCCGCTATAGCTGCGCCACTCGCCATTCTCGGTGCCGTAGGTCTGCCATTGGCCGGCCTGCTGGGCCACCGCGACCGTCGCCGACCAGGCCAGGGCCGCGCCGACGACGGCCACGAGGCCGACCTGCTGACGAATCGGGTTGCACGACATTCGCGGGGTCCTCCGTGGATACTGATGTGAGACGAACATCGGCCGCGTCCACCGCGGCTCGACGGCCAACGGAACGCAAGGCCGGAGGGCGGCCAAGCTATCGGTCGCCCCGGTTGCCGCCGTTCACCCGAGGCAGGTAGCCGTGGACGTTCGTGCGAAGCGCCGGATTGGCGGCGGCGGAGCCCGCCTGCGGACCCCCGTCCATGATCTTGAGCGAGCCATCGGCCACGAGTTGCTTGACTGCGTCACGCTCGGCATCGGG
>CALBET010001068.1 GCA_937888665.1 uncultured Acidobacteriota bacterium | reverse complement strand
GGTCGAAGAAGGGACCACGACGAGCGATCAGCGAGATCGGGGCGTGGCTCAACTATGTGACCGACGGCCGCTTCCTGACCATGGCCGCCGACCTGTCAGGGTCGATCAACATCGAAAACGCGAATCTGCTGGGCCACTACGATCCGGTCGACAACCCGTATGGCACCCGACTCAAGGCGGCGATTCAAGAAGCGGGCAATGCGTCCACGATCGTGGGACTGGTCAGCCAGAACGCCTCGCCCGACCCTGATAAGTTCGCGGGGGTCTGGGGTATCTCCGGCACATACGGGGCGTTCACGCCGCTGATGTACACCCCGGCCCGCGTGTTCTCGCAGATGAACCAGGACAGCCCGTTCGAGCTCGGGGTCTTGCACATCCTGGCGGGTCACTCCGGCCCGGAAACCGCGGCTGACGCGCGCACCCACTTCGGAATTTTCGCGCCGCAGACATGGACGCTGCTCCCCCGCGGCCACGTCATCAACCTCTATTTCTGGGACTACAACGACGTCGCCCCCGGCTACTTTGCGGCCGTCCAGAAAGCGATCGAGATCAAGGAAATCGGCATCATCGTCATCCACGTGGCCCGGCCGGACTTCCCGGTCGCCGATCGCTCGACGTTTGCCGATACCGACCTCACCGCCGCGTCAAAGGGACTCTACCTGATTCGGGAGTACGACAACGCCAGGCCGCGAGTGGGGACCGTCTTCGTCCAGGGTTCGAGCTCGACGACCAACCTCGTGGAGGTGCTGCCGCGACTGGAGGACGCCGGAATCAACGTGCGCGTCGTGTCGGTCATCAGCACCGAACTGTTCGGCTTCCAGCCCGAGTCGTATCAGCAGCACGTGCTCCCCGAATCCTCGCGATACGACTGCATGGTCATCAGCACGATGACCAAGCGCGTGCCCCCCATTCCCAATCTGGGTCCCATCACCGAGGACTACTCACTCTACGCGGACTTCGATGATCGCTGGAGAAGCGGGGGACTGGAACCGGACGTCATCGCCGAGGCCCACCTCGACGAAGAGTCGATCTACCGAGGTATCGTTCGGTTCGCACAGGAACGCGACTCGCGCCTGGCGCGGCAGCGAGGCGCACTGGGAACGCTCTGACGCGCGCGGGGCGCCTGACATCTATGGCCTGGCCGCGCTGACCGCACGCCGTTTACGAAGCCAGCGGAACCCAAGGTACAGAGCGACGCACAGCGCGAGGCTCCCGCCAATCGTGGGGTAGTGGCTCTGGAGGGTTGCGAGCGCCTGATCGCCAAGGCGCACGGCGAGATACGCTTCGCCGCCGTACCGAACCACGCGTCCGCCGAACACGGCGAGCGCGAATCTCGGCCAGGGCATCCGAACGCACCCAGCCACAAGCATGAACACCTTCGTCGGCAGCGGCGGCGGAGCCAGAACCGCCACCAGCATCGCCAACACGTCGTTCTCCCGAACCTTGGCGGTGACCCACTCTCGCTTCGCCGGGTCGAGCCGACGCATCGCGACATCGCCGCCGGTGAGCCCGACACGATAAAGCACCAGGCATCCGAGGGTGGAACCGACGGCCGCGGTCAGGGCGATCAGGAGAAACAGCGAGGGCTGCTGCCAGGCGAGCAGCAGGAGAACGAGGTCGACGCCACCCGGCAACGGCACGCCAGCGGAATCGAGGAGCGCGATGAAAAACAGGCCCGGGAGACCGAGCGCCAGAAGGGTATCGCGGAGTCCGTCCATGGTCAGCAGCGCCTGAGTATAGTGGCTGTCGTGCTATTCTCCCGGCCGACGACCGATCGGCCGACATGCTGAAACTCATCAGTCGCGTGCTGGCGATCGCGGTGGCCGCGCTCGTGGCGGGGGCGTTGTTCGTAACCGGCGTGGCGATCTGGTCGTGGTGGGACCCGGCGCCTCCCGGCAACGCCCCGCGCCAGTCGACCCCGCTGTCGCGCTGACTTTTGCCTTTCGGCCGGTGCGCTGATATCCTTGTATTTGGATTTCAGAGCGGTCTTGTGGTGGGTGCGCCCATTAAGCCTCAAGAGCCGACGGGTCTTCCAGCCGCTACCCCACAGCGCGTCGTTCTCGACAGACCCGCTTGTCTGCTCAGGCCGGGCCCCATCCCGCTCAGGGAGGTAACATTTTGGCAACACGTGGACGACCAACCCAACAGAAACGGCAACGAGAGCGCGCTCGGCAAGAACAGCGCAAGATGAAGGACGTTCGCCGCCAGGACGCGAAGGATCAAAAAGAATCGGCACCGACGCCGATCAGTGGTGGCGATCCCGATCTCGAAGGGATGATCGCTGGCCCCCAGCCACTGAGCGAGTGGCAGGTCGAAGGGCTGGCCGCATTGGAAGCGGAGGAAGCAGAAGTAGAAGAGACCGCGGCCGGGACGGCCACCAGCGCCGCAGCCGACAACGGCTGAGTGGACAAGGCCCGCCCGCGGTGGGCCGGCGCTACTGGCGGTCGAACCGAACCTTCCAGGCACGTGCGGTACTGGCCGTGAACCCGTCGACCGTGCCGTCCGGCCCGTCGGTGAAGGACAGATAGAACCCTGACGTGAGGAATCCTCCCGGGTAGGTCGGGATCAGCGTGAGCGTGCCGAGTCGGCGCTGCCGAAGCATGAGCCGGCCCCGTTCCACCCACAGCGAATACTGCGCACCCACCTCGGCGCTGCCCCTAGCGGCCCAGCACGTCGTCGATCGACGACACGGAAATCGGGTGGTAGCCGGGCCTGGCTCGCTCGTAGATTGCTTCGGCCCGAGCCCGTCCGTCTGGCGTCTTGACGAGCTCGTCGTACAGCGGCTTGATGAGTTTCCGGCGACCGATTTCGATCAGATACGACTCCAGACGCGCGTACGCCGGCGCGTACTGGTTCCGGATGGCGGTCAACAGCCAGAGGTGCGCCACCTCCGAGTTACCGACCTCCGTGAACCCGAAGGCCGCATCCAGGTCTCCCATCTGCTCGGCCGTCAAGCTGTCAGGTACCGAGGCGAGGAAGTGCTGCCATTCCTGGGTCGTCCAGAGAGCCGTGTCGAGAGCCGAGGCCGCCACGTCGCCGCCAGCCCAGTTCGCGGCTTGCCTCGCCACACGGGTCAGGGCGTCGGACTCTGACCGGGGGGCGTTGTCGGGCAAACCCGGCTGCTCGAGCCAGGTGTCGAGCTGCAGTGTCTCCACCACGCTCGGCTCGACGCCCGACAGCAGCTGTTCCTGTAAATAGGCGACAAAGTCGCCGGTCGTAATGCTGCGAAACGCGAAATGATCGAAGTACCCGCGCAGGAAACTGTCGAAACGCGCCCGACCGACCGTGTCCTCGAGCAGCCGCAACAGAAGCTCTCCCTTCAGATACGGCACCTGCGTCATTCCCTCGTCCGGGTCGCGCCCGCGCAGGTCGACGTGCAGGATCTGGTCAGGGGGATCCAGCCGCGCCAGCTCGTCGGCCAGGGTCGCGCGGTCGAGCGTCGCCTC
>CALBET010001067.1 GCA_937888665.1 uncultured Acidobacteriota bacterium | reverse complement strand
CGCCACGGTACGCATCGAGGCGCTGCGGTCGGTGAGACTGCAGATCTGACAAAGTCCTAGCGAAACACCGGCGGTTGTGTCGACCGGATCCGGGGGTCCGCCGCCCCCTCTCGAAGAGGCCTCCTATGAAGGCCGCGGCGCCGATGTCGCTCCACGTCCTCCGCATCGGCCTCGAAGCACTGTCGACCCGCTTGGTGTCTCCAGAATTCGCGGCCATCGGGGGAACTGGTCGCCGTGTCAAACTGGGCGCACAACTCGAACGACGACGTGGTGAGGATACGGTATTCATACTGGTCAGCCGTGACTGGGTCCGCAAAGCCAGTCAGGTCGCTACCGTCCTCGGCCAGCGCGTCCAGCGAAGGCGGCAGCTCACCCTGACGGGTCCAGTACAGGTCGACCCTGTCACCAATCTGGCGAAGATCGTCGACCCGCCGCTGGTCAATGCGACGGCTCCGTTCCGCCGCGGGCGCCCCGGCGTACTGCAGACCCAGCGTGAGGGCGGCACCGACTGCCAGGACGACGCCGACACCACACGCGGTCGACCGGGACCGGCGCGTCACGGCTGCTCCTCCTGCTCGTCGCGTCGCAGATCTGACAGGTAGTACCAGAAGGCCGTGCCGGCGATGGCCGCCACCGTGAGCACCTTCAGGCAGAAGCGCACGGTCAGCTCGCCCCCCAGCAGGCTGAACACGAGGTTCGCCACGTCGCCGATGAGCACCGCCGCCGCCACGAACAGCGTCATGTAGGTCAGCCAGCGTCGCACCTTCGAACCGCGTTTCGCCGGATCAGACGCAAGCTCGCGGCCCACTCGCCGCGAAAGCGCCAAAAAGATGGGGAACGCGACGATCAGGTACGCCACCGACCACCTGATCGCCTGCCGGGCAAACTCGGGGGCGAGCGGTGACGCCGTCGGATCCGGGAACATCTGGTTGATGAGCTGGAAGCACAGCTGGCCCAGGAATAAACTGCAGGACGACAAGCAGCTGAGCCCTAGCCTGCCGGCGACAGGGGTCGGCTGGTAAACGCGTTCGCGCCGCTGGTCGTCAACGGACCAGAATAGCCGTATGAGATTCTTGTCGCGGTGGGGAGCACGGCCTTGAGCTTGAAAATGACGACCGTCCGGACGACGGCCCGATCGTTCGCAGCCGCGCTGGCGGCCGCTGGCGCTGTGGTCTGCTCGACCGGCGCTGTGAGCGGTGCGGAGGAAAACTGGCCTCAGTGGCGAGGCCCGCATCTCGACGGCACGACGAACGAGACCGGTCTACCCACCACGTGGAGCGCGACAGACAACGTCGCGTGGACGCTTGAGGTCGCGGACGGGTCGTGGACCGGTGCCACGCCGATTGTGTGGGGAGACACGATCTTTCTGAATGTGTCGTATCTGGAGCGTAGTGCCGGCGGCGGAGGCTTCGGCGGGCGGGGTCGAGGGAGTCGCAATGGCAGCGGCGGGCGCGACGACGGCCGGCGTGGCCGCCAAGACGACGGGCGCTTCGAGGACGGTAGCGCCCCCCCTGCGGTCGCGCCGGTCGCTCGAGAGACCCAGGGTGCCCAGACCGGGAATCAGAAGGTCGAGCTCTGGCGCGTCAATCGCACCGACGGGTCGGTGGTCTGGAAGCGACACCTCAGCGACAACGACCGCCAGCAGCGCAAACAGAACATGTCGTCGCCCTCACCGGTCACTGATGGCGAGCACGTCTGGGTGATGACCGGTACCGGCTGGCTCAGGGCGTTCGACTTTGACGGCAACGAGTTGTGGTCGCGCAACATCTCGGACGACTACTGGAGTTTCGGCCTGAACTGGGGCTTCGCGTCGTCACCGCTCCTGCACGAGGATGCCCTGTATGTGCAGGTGCTCCACGGCATGCGCACCGACGACCCGTCGTACGTGCTGCGCATCGACAAGATGACGGGCGAGACAGTCTGGATGGTCGAACGGCCCACCGACGCGCAGCGCGAGTCGCCCGACTCGTACACGACACCGGCCCTGCTGCAATACGACGGCACGACCGAGATTGTCCTGACGGGTGGTGACGTGGTCACTGGCCACGACCCCGAGACCGGCGGCGAACTGTGGCGCTCGAACGGGCTGAACCCGCGCAACAACGGCGCGTACCGGCTCATCGCGTCACCCCTGATCGTCGGCAACGTCATCATCGCGCCGACCCGGGTCCGCCCGATGCTGGCGCTGCGGGCCGGAGGCCGCGGGGACATCACCACCTCGCACCGCCTCTGGTCGTTCGACGATGGGCCCGATGTGCCGACCCCGGTCTCGGACGGAGAACTGCTCTATGTCGTGCAGGACAACGGCGTGGCGCACGCGGTGGACATGGCCAGCGGCCAGACGGTCTACACGGATCAGCGGCTTGAACCAGGCACCTACAGCGCCTCACCGATTCTGGCCGACGGCAAGATCTACGCGACCAGCGAAGACGGGGTGACGACGGTGTACCGGGCCGGACGCGAATTTGAGATCCTGGCGACGAACTCGTTGCCCGGCTACACCCTGAGCACGCCGTCGGTATCGCACGGGCACTTCTACATCCGCGCCGGCGGCACCCTCTACGCCATTGGCGGCCAAGGCAACTAGCCCCGGCCGATCTCTGACGCGGCTGAACGGAGGGCAGGGCTAAAAGCCCTGCCCCACAGACCGAGACGGCCTGAGGGTCCACGCAACGGTATGAACGCCTCTATGAACGACTAGGGCTCTGACAGGGCGAACAGCTGGCTGATGCTGTTGATGAACAGCACGCCGTTGGCGGCGATCGGAGCGCCGTAGACGGCGCTGCCAAGATTCGGCTCGGCAAGTTTCTCCAACTCGCGGCCTGCGCGAAGGACGACGACGTCGCCGTCTTCGTCACCGAGGTAGACTTTGCCATCGACGACCAGTGGTGAGCCCCACACCGCCGAGAAGGTGTCGTACACCCAGAGTTCCTCCCCCGTCGCCGCATCGAGGCAGTGCAGGTAGCCGCTGAAGTCAGCGATATAGAGCAGACCGCCGTCAATGGCGACCGTGGACAGGGAACGGCGGATGTCCTCGGTCCGCCACACGAGTCCCGACTCGCTGGTGTCCCCGCGTTGGGTCGCATCGATGGCGTGCAATCGCCCGTCGCCTTCTCCACTCTCCGGATCTTGTCCATTGGCAATGAAGACCGTGTCGTTCCAGATCACCGGGGTGGCAATGACGTTGTTGCGGGTAAGGGGCCACTCCGCCTCGACCGGATTGGTGTCGAATTCCCAGAGCGTCGAGCCGTCGGTGGCGTCGAAGCCGCGAACCCAGCCGTCGCCTTGACCGATCACGACCTGCACCACGCCGCCGATCTCCGCCACGGCCGGAGACGACCACTGACCGTGCAGAATCCAGTCGCCGACCGGCGCGGCGCGCCAGACCAGTGCGCCGGTCTCTTTGTGCAGCGCAATCAGGTCCGGCGCCTCGGGCGACGGCACGTAGCCATCCTCGTCCTGGCCGTTGGAGGTATTGACGATGACCAGATCCCCAGACACGGCCGGGGCGCTACTGCTCATATTGTGAGGGAAGACGCCGAGTTCGCCGATCATGTCGTAGGTCCAGACGACATCGGCGTCGGTCAGGCCGTCCCGCACCTCATCTGTGAACGGCCCGTCGTTCTCGGAGTCGAGGAAGCCGTCGGTGTCAAGGGCGACCACCTCGCCCCGGTTGCTGACATAGTACAGACGGTGACCGTCAACGCTGGGAGACGAGCAGACGCCCTGGAACGGCCAGTCGTTCGCCTCGCCGGCAGACAGCTTGTCGTGCACCATCTGCCAGAGGAATGCACCGTCCGACTCGCGGAACGCCATGAGGACGCCCTTGTCCTCGACGACGTCCGGGTCGCGGGGGTGGTCGTTGTTGGTGCCGACGAAGACCTTGCCCCCGGCCACGACCGGATTGCCGGAGGTCATCGCGCCGAGGGCCGCGACCCACCGCACGTGGGTCCCGGCCGCGAGGTCCCACTCGGTCGGCAGTCCTGTCTCGACCGAGACCATGTTGCGGGACAGCGTCCCGCCCCACATGGGCCAATCATCCGCCACCACCGACACCGCCGACGACAGCACACCGGCCGCCACGGCGGCGGCCAGGGCAGCGTGGCGTCTCACCGCAAGCCCCTCAGCGCTCGGTCGCCCTACTTGGCTGCGGCCAGGTCTTCGCTACGACCGCCCGAGAGAATGCCCTCCATGCCGGCATTGCCCTCGTGGCAGGCATACTCGTAGATCAGGTCGCTCATCTGAGAAAACGGATAGTTGACCGTCCAGGATC
>CALBET010001066.1 GCA_937888665.1 uncultured Acidobacteriota bacterium | reverse complement strand
TCGGCAACGGGAAGACGGCGTTGAAGTTCGGAATTAACCGGTATCCCACCGCCTATGGGCTTTCGACGCTCGCCAATGTCTTCCAGCCGGCGTTTCAAGACGCGGAGTCTCGTCTCTGGAACGACATCCAGCTCGGCCCCGACGGCCGGCTGGTGCCGGGATGTTCGTTGAGCGGCGTCGGGTGTCCGAACGACTACGGCACCAACGGCGACAACATCCCGCAGGACTGGGAGATCGGCGTGACCTCAAACACCGGGTTCGGTATCCGAGAGACCGACTCGCCGTCGCAGACCTTGGAACGCGGCCATCAGGACTTGCTGACCATCGGGATCCAGCAGGAGGTGCGGACCGGGCTGTCGGTGTCGGCCGAGTTCCGGAAGCGATGGTTCCGGAACCCCCAGTCATCGGACAACGTGCTGCGGAATTTCAGCGACTATACCCGGATCGATGTCCAGGCGCCGCTGCCGTATGTCGGCACGATTCCGATCTACAACATCAACAGCGCCGCCGCGGGGCTGGTCGACGAGCTCGTGCAAAACCTGCAGACCGACGATTACACGAACACGTACACCGGGTTCGAGTTGAGCTTCCAGGGTCGCCTGCAGGGGGGCGGCACGGTGTTCGGCGGGTGGAGCATGGACACGCCGGGCACGAGCTGGTTCAACGGCGGCGGCCTCGCGGACCGCTGCGGGTTCGTCACCGAGGAGAACGACGACCCGAACCAGCTGCGGTTCTGTAACGATTTCGCCTACCCGACGCCGTATCGGCACGAGTTCAAAGTCTCGGGCAGCTACCCGCTGCCGTGGTATGACCTGCGGGTGGCGGGCACGTTCATCGCGAACGCGGGCGGCTATGCCGGCGACCAGGCGCCCGAGACGATGTCCTTCACCCGCACGGGTGACACCTACCGGGCGCCGTTCTGGACCCCGGAAACGTGTTCGGGGGCCTGCGTGTTGGGCGCGCCGATCATCACCACGGCCAACGGCGGCGTGGTCTCGCCGAGAGTCGGGGACAGCACGAGTTCGTTCACGAGCACGCTGCTGCCGGGCAACAGCGTGAAGTTCCCGCCGTACTGGACCCAGCTCGACGCCAGCATCGCGAAGACGTTCGATTTTGGTCGGGTACGCTGGGAGGTGATGGCGCAGGGCTTCAACCTGATGAACGCCTCGTTCGAGCAGGATTACCGCTCGAGCCGGGTCACCGCCGTCGGACGCCAGAGCACCATTGGTGAGTATGCGTCCACGATCGCCAACGGCCGCCTCCTGCGGCTCGCGACGACCGCACGCTGGTAGGCGCATCCTTCCAGCAACCTGGTACTACGCGCCGGTGGGGGCTGTTGCCCCCACCGGCGTTTTTTTTGCGGGACGCCGGCGCGGCGGGTCGGGTCAGTGGGTGGGGTACAATCGCTTGGAACCATGCGACTCTCGTTCAGCCGCGTTGCGACCACGCTGCTCTGTGTGGCCGCGGCGGCTGCCTGCGACGTGACCGAGGCACCTTCGTCGCGCAATGAGCGCACACCCGAGCCGCCGACCGGCGGCGCGGCCACCGATATCTTCGTCGACGTGAGCGAACGGGTCGGTCTCGACTTTGTCCACGTCAACGGCATGACCGGCGAGTTCTATTTCAACGAGACGATGGGCGCCGGCGGAGCCGTGTTCGATTACGACAACGATGGAGATCTTGACCTGTATCTCATACAGGGGCACATGCAGGGTCCGCACGCGCCCTCGAGCGACGCCCGGTCGCCGGCCGGCACCGGCCCGCTCGCGGACCGGCTCTTTCGCAATGACCTCGACATCCGGGCTGACGGGTCCCGGACCCTTCGCTTCACCGACGTGACCGAGGCGAGCGGTATCGATGCGCGTGGCTACGGCATGGGTGTGTCTGCCGCCGACTACAACAACGACGGGTGGGTCGATCTGTATGTGACCAACTTCGGGTCCAATCAACTGCTTCGAAACAACCAAGACGGCACGTTCACGGATGTGATCGAGGTGACAGGAACGGACGACGCCAGATGGAGTGTCAGCTCTGCGTTCCTCGACTACGATCGTGATGGCTGGCTGGACCTGTACGTCGGCAACTACCTCGACTTCAGCCTGGAGACAAACATCGACTGCTTCTCCAACGTACGGACCTATTGCGGTCCTGACAACTATCTCCCGGTGCCGGACCGCCTGTTTCGGAACCGGGGGGACGGCACCTTCGAGGACGTCACCGCCGTCGCGCAGATACGAGAGTATGGACCCGCGCTGGGGGTGGTGACGGCCGATTTCAATGCCGATGGGTGGGTCGACATTTACGTGGCCAACGACTTCACCGAGAACCGCTGCTGGATCAACCAGGGCGATGGCACGTTTCGGAACACGGCGCTGCTCGGGGGGTCGGCCTTGAACGAGGTCGGCGACGCCGAAGCGAGCATGGGTGTCGATACCGGGGACTTCGATGGCGATGGCGACGACGACCTGTTCATGACGCATCTCGGGACCCAGACCAATACGCTGTACGTGAACGACGGCACGGGCCTGTTCGAAGATTGGAGTCTCCGGACGGGCCTTGGCCCGCCGAGCCTGCCCTACACCGGGTTCGGCACCGCCTGGGTCGATTATGACAACGACTCGTGGCTGGATCTGTTGGTCGTGAATGGGGCGGTGGCGGCGCTGGAGCGACTGACGGAAGCCGGGGATCCCTACCCGCTGCATCAGACGAACCAGTTGTTCCGCAACCTCGGCAACATGAGGTTCGACGAGGTGACCCACCGGGCCGGGGCGGTGTTCGAGCTGTCGGAGGTGAGCCGCGGTGCGGCGTTCGGAGACGTCGACAACGACGGCGACATCGATGTCCTGGTGACGAACAACAACGGCCCGGCCCGCTTGCTCCTCAACAATCTCGACAATCTCGACGGGGGTCACCACTGGATAGGCCTGCGGTTGCTCGGACACACCGTGAACCGCGACATGTTGGGGGCCAGGGTTGGGGTGTTCCGCGATGACGGACCGCCGCTCTGGCGGCGGGTCAAGTCCGACGGCAGCTACGCCTCGGCCAATGACCCCCGGGTGCTCGTCGGGCTGGGAGCCTCTGAGCGCATCGCGGCCCTCCGTGCCATCTGGCCAGATGGGCAGATCGAGGAATGGCACGACGTCGCCATCGATCAGTGGACGACGCTGACGGAAGGGAGCGGAAGGCCCCCCAGCGAATGACCCGCGACCGCCGTAGCCGACGTTGCTGTCGTCTGGCCGCCTGCGCCCTCATGGTGTGCGCGGGGCTGTCGCTCCAGGGGGCGTGCGCCGCCCCTGAACCTGACGAGCAGGCTGTCGGCTCCGCCCCATCTGCCGAGCCGGTGGCCCCAGCCCCGGTGTCGTTTCCCCGCGTCAGCGGTCTTGATGTCGCGGTACAGCAGCAGCTTCGCAACGCCCACGCGGCAGTGGAGGTCGCGGCCGAGAACGATCGCGTGTCGGGCGATCAGTACGGCGAGCTCGGCATGTTGTATCAGGGCCACGGCCTACGGATTCCAGCGGAGGGCTGTTATCTCAACGCGCAGCACCTTGCCCCGGACGACTTTCGTTGGCGCTACTACTTGGGCGTCCTCTATGACGACATGACGCAGCCCGAGAAGGCCCTCGAGACGCTGGAGGCCGCCCTGGCGCTCCGTCCGGACGACGGCCCGACGCTCGTCCGAGTTGGCGAGCTGCTGCTCGCCCAGAATCGACTGGATGAATCGGGTGAGCGATTCCGGGAAGCCCTGGCTGGCGACCAGGGGGTGGCGGTGGCCGCGCTGGTCGGACTCGGTCGTATCGACCTGCAGCAACGCCGGTTCCAGCCGGCGTCCGAGCATCTGGAACAGGCGCTGTCGATGGCGCCGGGGACGTCGAGTATTCACTATCCGCTCGCCATGGCCTATCGTGCTCTGGGCGACACGGCGAGGGCCGAGACCCATCTTCTGGAACGCGGTGCGGTCCGGCCGCCCATGCGGGACCCGCTCATCAATGAGGTGAGGGCGGTGTCGAACATCGGGAAGCTGGCCTCTCGCGACCGCGGAGCCGACGCGGTCCGGATGGGCCGGTGGGACGAAGCCGTCGTGGCGTATTCGGAGGTCGTCGCGGCGGACCCGACGGACGCGGTGTCTCGAGCGACCCTGGCGACCGCGTACTGGAGAACCGGCAACCGCGAGGAGGCTCGACGGGAGTTCCGCGAGGCCCTCCGTCTCGACCCGGCCAACGCGAGGGCGCATCTGAACCTGGGCATCGTGCTGGCGGAAGACGGCGAGGATGACGAGGCCGTTGTCCATCTGCGGCGCGCGGTCACCACCGACCCGGGGTTGAATCTGGGCCACATCAACCTCGGCGCCGCGCTCCAGCGCACTGGCCGGGACGAGGAAGCGATTCAGCAGTACGGCACGCTCCTGCAACTGGACCCCGCCAACGGCCCGGCCAGACTGGGTCAGGCCTTCTCGCTGATTCGACTCGGCCGGCACGCCGCCGCCCGGACCCAGCTCGAGGAAGCCCTCAGGGTCTTGCCGGATGAGCCGGCATTCGCGCACACGCTGGCCCGTCTGCTTGCCGCGTCGCCGGATGCGAGCGTTCGCGACCCACAGCGGGCCTTGGCGCTGGTGCAGCAGGTCGCGTCGACGTTGCGCACGCCACAGGTGCTCGAGACGTTGGCCATGGCCATGGCTGAATTGGGTCGCTATGACGAGGCGCGTCAGTCTCAGCGCGCGGTGCTCGAAGTCGCCGAACGGTCGGGCGATGCGGCGCTCGCGACTCGGTTGCGGGAGACCCTGTCCGTGTATGAGGCTGGCCGCCCGTCCCGAGAACCGTTCGCGCAGGACGATCCCGTGTTCGCGCCCCCTCCCTTCTCCGGCGTGGCTTCTGCCGAGGCCGAGGGGTCGAGGTAACCGGGCGTCAACGTCCAGAGTACAATTCTGTTCTTGCTGACAGGGTGCGAGCTATCGCCTGTGGTCCTCGAGGCCACCTGAACCTTCGACGCGTGGGCTGGAGACACGAAGATGTGGAACACGACGCGGTGGCGCATGCTCGGCATCCTGGTTCTGCTCGCCGTCGCGTCGTGCGACAGCGAACCGGTTCACCCTGGTCAGGGTGAGGCGCCAGCGCCAGCGCCGGCGCCGGCCGGGATGGAGTTCGAGGGGGAGCGTGTCGACATGCCCCCGGACATCCTCGATCCGCCCTGGTTGGAGACGCGGGCACGGGCGCAGCGTCTGGGGGTGCGCGAGCTCGGCGTGTTCAGCGACTTCCGGTTCTCCGATCGCGCGCCCGAGAGCGGCATCTCTTTCCGTAATCGCGTCGTCGACGACTCCGCGAAGACCTACAAGGCCGTCCACTACGACCACGGCAACGGGATCGCGGTCGCGGATGTTGATGGAGACGGTCTTCACGACATCTACTTCGTCACCCAGGTCGGGGGCAACGAGCTCTGGCGGAACGTGGGAGGCGGCAGGTTCGAGAACATGACGAGCCGTGCCGGTGTGGCCGTCTCGGACCGAATCAGCGTGACCGCCTCGTTTGCGGACATCGACAATGATGGAGATCCGGACCTCTACGTGACCAGCGTCCGGTCCGGCAACCTCCTGTTCGAGAACGACGGCACCGGTGCCTTCCGCGACATTTCGAGTGCATCCGGCCTGGACCACCAAGGGCACTCGTCCGGGGCCGTCTTCTTCGACTACGACCGGGATGGGCTCCTGGATCTGTTCCTGACAAATGTGGGCCAGTACACCACCGAGTCGGTGCGGCACGTCTCGGCCGGCGGCGAGGACTACGAATTTTTCGACGGGTTCGACGACGCGTTCGAGGGACACCTGTATCCGGAGCGCTTCGAGCAGAGCCTGCTGTTCAAGAACCTGGGCGATCGGCGGTTCCGCGATGTGTCCAGCGACGTCGGGTTGACCGACACCAGCTGGTCCGGCGACGCGAGTCCGCTGGACCTCAACGAGGACGGGTGGCCGGATCTGTATGTGCTCAACATGCAGGGCAACGACGAATACTACGAGAACGTGGAGGGCACGCGCTTTGTCAAGAAGAGCCGCGAGATCTTCCCGAAGACCCCGTGGGGGTCCATGGGCATCAAAGTCTTCGACAGCGACAACGACGGACAGATGGACATCTACATTACCGACATGCATTCGGACATGAGCGAGGACGTGGGTGTCGAGGGCGAAGAACTCAAGTCGCGCATGGGCGCGCTCGTGCCCGAAACCACGTTGCGCAGCGGCGGCGCGAGCATCTTTGGCAACGCGTTCTTCAGGAATCGAGGGAACGGACAGTTCGACGAAATCTCGGATCAGATCGGTGCCGAGAACTACTGGCCCTGGGGGTTCAGCGTCGGAGATCTCAACGCGGACGGGTACGAGGACGTGTTCGTGGCCTCGAGCATGAACTACCCATTCCGCTACGGCGTCAACTCCGTGCTGCTGAACGACCGCGGCACGCAGTTCGTGGACGCGGAGTTCATCCTTGGGGTGGAGCCACGGCGCGATGGCCGGACCGCGGCCCCCTGGTTCCAGCTCGACTGCTCCGAGGCGGACCGTGGGGACGAGAACTGCGAGGGCCGCACTGGCCAGGTCGTCGTATGGAGCGCGCTGGGTTCGCGCTCGTCCGTCGTGTTCGACCTGGACCACGACGGCGATCTGGACATCGTCACCAACGACTTCAACTCGGAACCGCTGGTCTTGATCAGCGATCTGAGCGACCAGGAACGACCACTGAACTTTCTGACCATTGGGCTCGTCGGCACGACATCCAACCGAGACGGGCTAGGTGCGCGGGTCGAAGTCCAGACGGCGGCGGGCACCTACGTGAAGGTGCACGACGGCCAGTCCGGGTATCTCTCTCACAGCCTTGTTCCGTTGTACTTCGGACTGGGCGAGGCCCAGGCGGTGGAGCGTATCCGGATTCTCTGGCCGTCCGGTACGACGCAGGAGGTCTCGGCTCCTATCCAGATAAACGGGCACCTCCAGGTGACGGAGCCGTAGCCAGGCGCCGGCGGTGACGATGCCACGCGGTCTTCTGCTGGGACTGAGCCTGACGGGAACGGGGTTCACCGTCCCCCATAACGGTCACCGCAGTCCACTCGGATTGCGTCTGTAGCCGACGTCGGCATACTCCGGCGCCCGAGGCACATAGTGGGCATCGAACAGCGGGTCGGGCGCGCCCAGCACGTTCGTCTCTGGATTCACCGTGCCCCGAAGGTCATCGACCGCTCCGCTCAGGAAGCAGCCCCGCACTCCGGTTCCGTCGAGGATGTCGAGCTCGTAGCGCTCGCCTGGCGAGATGCCCCCGGCGAGCACGTTCCTCCAGAAGATCGAGTCGGTGTACGTGCTGCCG
>CALBET010001065.1 GCA_937888665.1 uncultured Acidobacteriota bacterium | reverse complement strand
GTCTCCGGCCCCCTCACCGGGCTGCGCGATGCCTTCCTCGCTGCAGAGCCCGCTGACCATCAGCATCCGATCTTTGAACCGCGCCAGCGGCTGGAGCGTCTGGGTGATCTCGAGGGGACCGCCCTCGACAGCCGGCGTCCAGTTCGGCATGAACATGCCGTTGGGCACGTAGACAATGCCGAGTCGCCGCACCGCTTCGGCCGCCCGGGTCTGCGCCGTGCCGAACGCCGGCACCATGCTGTCGAGCAGCGGCAGGGCCAGCGTCACGCCAAGGCCCCGGAGGAAGGTACGACGCGGGAGGTGCTTTTTCGTGACCATCATGGCTCGCGCGATCTCCTCATCTGAAACGGCGTGCTGTCGACGATCCCCACGATCAGCGATGACCAGCGGTAGTCTTCCGCCGCGGCATCCCGGGTGATGGTGCGCACCGCCGGTCGATCGTAGTACTCGACCCCTCGGCCGAGGGCGTAGGTCAACAGCTTCTCGGTGACCGTCTCCGCGAACCGCTCCTCTTGGCCAAGCAGCAGGTCGCGCAGACCGGAGGGGCCCTCGAAGCTCGTCCCGTCAGGCAGCGTGCTGGAGGCGTTGATCGGCGCGCCGCGCTCGTCGGTCCGCCACGCCCCGATACCGTCGAAGTTCTCGAGCGAGAAGCCCAATGGATCCATCAGCACGTGACAGCTCGCACAGACCGGACTCGTACGATGCACTTCCATCCGTTCGCGCATCGACAGCGTGCGCCCCGTGTCGCCGTGGTCGGCGTCCGGCAACCCGGGAACGTCGGGCGGCGGCGGCGGCGGCGGCGAGCCCAGCAGATTCTCCAGCACCCACAGACCCCGTTTCGTCGGCGAGGTCCGGTTCGGATAGGACGTGACGGTCAGGATGCTCCCCTGCCCCAACAAGCCGCCGCGGTCGCCATCCACCAGGACCCGGCGGAAGTGATTCCCATACACATTCGGCATGCCGTAGTGCCGGGCAAGCCGCGCGTTCACATAGGAATAATCCGCACGCAGCAGGTCCAGCGCGCTCCGGTCGTCGCGTACCTGGCTCTCGACAAACAGCGCCGTCTCCCGAGTCATCGCCTGGCGTAGGTTCTCGTCGAAATCGAGAAACGCGTCGGGGTCCGGCGACGCCGCGGTCATGTTGCGCAGCAGCAACCACTGACCAAAGAAATTGTCGATGAGCGCATCCGACCGCGGATCACGCAGCATACGCGAGACCTGCTGCTCCAGGGTGGCGCGGTGTCTGAGCGCCCCGCGCTCGGCCACCTCGAGCAGCTCGTCATCCGGGATCGTGCTCCACAGAAAGAACGACAGCCGCGACGCGAGCTCCATCCCGCTCAACGCAAAGGCGGTGCCCGGCGCCACCCCGTCGGGGTCGCGCTCCACGCGGAAGAGGAACTCCGGATCGATCAGCACGCCTTGCAGCGCGAACTGAATACCGGTCTCGAAGTCGCCTTCACTGCGCCCCTCTCGATACAGAGACATCAGCGGAGCGATATCGGTCGGGGTGACCGGTCGGCGGAATGCCCGGCGCGCGAGCGAGGAGAAAATATCGTCGGCGCACGACTCTGCCTCAGCCTCCGACGCCCCGGTCGACGGATAACAGACGAACACGCGGTCACGACTGGGCGTGTCCTCCGGCGTGCGCGCGTTGAATGGCCCGCTGACGGTGATGCTGTCGAGCGCCATCGCCGCATTCCGATCACGCGAGTACGCCAGGCTGGAGACCGCGGGACGTGGCTCAAGCACGCCTTCCGCGACCGCGGCCTTGTCGAGGAAGGCGGCGCTGATCAGCCGCATGCCGGCCTTCACCTCCAGCCGCACCTCGAGGTTCTCGTCGGCCGTCTGCTCGTAGAACGTCGGTCTCGACACGTCATCCCAGGGCGCACGCTCCCCATCCCCGCCCACGGTAAATGTTTCAATCCGCCGACGGTCAAGCCGAAGCTCGATGTCGTTCTCTTCCCCCAAGCCACGGATGTGGTTCCCGTAGGCTCGCTGCAGTCTCAACGTGATGACGTATTCGCCATCCAGCGGGAAATGATGCCGCACCGCGAGACCGCCTCGAGAGCCGAACGGCAGTTCCTCACTCCCGCGGCCTTCCTGCCACTGGGTGTAGGGCACGGTGTGTTTCTCGACGGAGGGACGGATCGCCGCGGCGTTGCCGAGGGCCAACCGGCTGATCTTCTCCGCCGCCACCATGTAGCGGTCGAGCAGCACCGGGGAGACCGCGAGAATATCGGCGATGTTGTCGAAGCCATACCCGGACTCGTCTGGTGGCAGCAGCTCCCGCTCGTCGACATCCAGCGCCAGGAGATCCCGGATGGCGTTGCGATACTCGACGCGATTCAGTCGATGAACGGGTGGCTGGCCGGGGTTCGGGGCGGCGGCGGCGGCTTCGTCGAGGGCGGTTTCGAGCGACGCGGCCAGTGTGTCGTACGCTGCGTCAACCGGACGCGGCCGCCCAGGAGGGGGCATCGCCCGCGCTCGAAGCTTACGAGCCACCTTCTCCCACGCCTCGACCTCGTCGGGGATCTGGCCCACGTGCGCCGCATCGATGGTCTGGAGGCTCAGACCTGCCTCACGGGTGCGATCGTTGTGGCACCCCACGCAATACTGGTTCAGCATCGCGCGTTGGGCGCCGGTCGCTCCCGGCGATTGCGCCCGGCTGATCGGCGCCGAGGCGCCGACACAGAGCGCCAAGCTGACGCCCACCGCCGTTCGCCTGGCCGTCACTCGAGTCACTCTCACCACGTGGTCCTCTCGATCGGACGTCCGCCCGCCGGCGGCTGTCGAGCCGTTCTCACTCGTCTGCTAAGTGGGTATTGTAACCTGGGTAGGGGTCGGCGCATCGGCGTTGGGGGTCGGCGCGTTGTCCGCCTCTGCGCAGCCGCCCCCACCTGCCCTACCGTTGTCTTCTCCAATCCATGTCTTTCCTCCATTCGTCGGCCAAGGGGAAGCCGACTTCTACAGCTTCGAAGTGTCCGATCTCGAGGTCTACAACCTGGACATCACCACCGACGGCGCCCTGGTCGGCATCCGGCCCGGACTCGGGAACGACGTTGCGACCTGCCCGTAGAACGGGCGATACCGACGTCGCCGCGCGAGGTGTATGGCTGCTCCCCCGAAGACAAGGGCCGCGGTCATCACCTCGCGCCCCCCTGACGATCGACGGTCACGCCGCCGACGGCCACCCAATCCGCCAGTACGCCCACTCCGCCGGTGAGACGCGGGTCAGCTGCTGACGTTGCCCAGGGCGGCCATCACCTTATTGAGAATGCCGGTGGCCCGGGGATGCGACACCTCGAATTGCAGGATGGACCGTCGGAGATCCTCCACGAGGGAGTGGTGGTGAGCGCGGTCGTCGGGTGCATCGAGACGTGTCTCAATCGCGCCGGCCAAGGCATCCAGCCGCTCGCGCACGTGCGCCTCGTCAGCCGCCAGCCGCTCGAGCTCCGAGCGCAGATCTGTGAGCGACCGTCGTAACTGTTCGTCGGACATCCACCGATTCTAGCAGCCCGTGGTGGAAGTCCCGCTGCATCGCGCGGCGCTGCAGTCTGCCGCGGCAAGCCGTCGTAGCAAGCCCCTTCAGGGGCGCCAATGGATCAACGGTCCTGAAGGCCCTTTGCTACGAACAACACCACCCTCCCGCTGGGGTCCCTCTGCCTGACCGAGGCGCCGAAACGGGGTGAGACAGGCGAGCCCCGACTCACCTCTTAACAGCCCGTGGTGAAAGTCCTGCGTCGCACCGAGAGCGGCGATGCGGCCGGCGATCAAGGCGAGAAGAGGGAGAATACCGGCAGTATTCGACCGATGAACAACGCAGATCGGCGGATTGCAGCGCCGCTCAAATGCAGCAGGACTTCCACCACGGGCTGTTAAGGTGAAGGCCCAGCCCAAAGACCAGATGGTGCGTGCGCAGCCGTGACAGGCTGTCCCCGTCCGCGACACTCCCGTCGGCCGTCGTCCGCGTGAACTTGTATTCCAGCGACGTATCCCACCGGGGCGACACGTGCCATGCGACACCACCCAGCACCTGGGTCGCGAGTCGTCCCCATTCGTACCCCGAGCGGCCCTGTCCGTCGATCTGCGAACGAGTGTACGGAATGGTCACGCCGGCTCCGCCTCCCGCGTAGACATCAACTCGCCCGCCCGGAAAGCGCGCAGACTGACGCAGTGGACGGTGGGCTTGCAGGTTGCCGAGCACCATGTTGACGCCGTTGCTCACCTGGTATTGCTCGACGAACTGGCCAAACCGCGCCGTCGCGTCGACCCGGACGTGCTGATCGGTGCCACTCACCCTGACCCGCTGATCCCGCGGGGCAAAAATTTTGAAGTGCAGCACGTCGACCGACACCCCAAGCCAGCTCGGCTCGCGAAAGAAGAACTCGGCCCGAGCGCCAACGTACGGAATCGAGTCGCGGGTCCACTGGGTCGAGAGCGACTTGTGCTCCCACGACACCTGCTCGAACGTCAGATCCGTGCCGAGACCAGGCTGGCGGATACGAAGGTCGCTCTCGCCGGTGACCCCGACCCCGGTGAACAGCCGCACGTACGGCGAGCGCCGCTCCGTCTGTCCGCTGGCGGGCAGCGCCGCCACCAGCACCGAGGCGACGAGGAGGAGGCAGAGCCGACGTGTCACCACCGGTTCCCTGCCACACCTTTCAAGAGCGGCATGTCGACCAGGACACCGCGCGTGACCAGCCCGTCCTTCATGGCGACGGTATCGAGCTGATTGCCACCGTCGTCGCTCACCACGTCCTGGAAGTCGTGCCCGTGACCTGTGCGATCCGAGGTCGGTTCACGGGTTTCCGGCTGGGTGAACGACGAGGCGCTGCAGGCGGTCAGGCCCCACGCGAGCAGGGGCACGACCGGCGTGACAAGGCGGATGACTCGCATGGGGCTGACCTCCAGAAACCGGCCCCCGAACATGTGCTGACCCGGTCCGCGTCTGGAACGCTGGTTGGCTGCGTCTCTGGCCTCTCTGGACGCCGCGACGCCCAGAGAGGCCATGACAGATTTCACACCGGCGGTTACTGGCTGCCCAGCACCCCGTTCCACCCATCGACACTCGCCTTCTGTGCCTCGAGCAGAGCGGACGCGTCGCCCTCGATCGTGACCGTCGTCATCACATCGTTCTGCGCGATGGCGTTGACGACATCCTGCCCCGACGAGACCTTGCCGAACACCGAGTGCTTGCCATCCAGATGCGGGGTGGGACCATGCGTGATAAAGAACTGACTCCCGTTGGTTCCCGGCCCGGCGTTCGCCATCGACAGGACGCCGGCCGAGTCGTGTCGGCGGAGGGGGCTGAACTCGTCGCCGAAGTTGTAGCCCGGTCCCCCCATCCCAGTACCGGTTGGGTCGCCGCCCTGCACCATGAAGTTCGCGATGACGCGGTGAAATTTCAGGCCGTTGTAGTACCCACGTGTCGCCAGGTTGACGAAATTGGCCACGGTCATGGGCGCCTCCGCCGGAAAAAGGCCGACGCGAATCTCCCCTTTCACCGTGCTGAACACGGCGACGAGATCGTTCGAAGACTGACTGTCGTTGGACATGATGGTTGCTGACCTCCGTCGACGGCTGCGGGACGCAGCCGTGCTGCGCGCTCAGGCGCAGTCATTCGGCGACCATTCTCACACGACTGTCACCCCCGGGGCTGGCGCAGAAGGTCATCGAGGCGGGGAGCATGCGTCTGGCACCCCGCTCACCGGGCCGTGATGCGGCCCAACACGAGAATTTCGTACTCGTTCCGGGCCGCGGCGAACGGCCAAGGCGCGCGACAATGCGCGCCTCGCGGGCGCGAAGTGGGCACTCGGGGTCCCCGCGTAGCGCCCGCTGGGGTTCGGGGCGCAGCCCCGTCTAGTTGCTAAAACAACGCCGTCGGACGCCGCTTCCAGTCCGGCATGATCCCTTCCAGTGCCCCCACGTGCGCGCCGGCCTGGGTCAGGATGTGATGGAGGTCGTTCCCGATACTGATCAGGCTGAACCCCTGCTCGCGGAACTCGCCCACACGGTCGGTGCCGAACAGGAACAGGCCGAGAATGACGTTGTTCTTCTTGGCCGCCGCCTTCAGCGCGTCCGTCGCCTCTTTCAACTCCGGCGAGGTGTACATGTCGGGGAACTGATACTTCTCATACAGGCCCATCGACATGCAGAGGTCGTTCTGACCGAGGAATAGGATGTCGACGCCCGGCACGGCCGCGATCTCTTCGATGTTCTCGATGCAGCTCGCGGTTTCGACCTGCAATGCGGTGATGATGTTGTCATTGGCCGCACCGGCGTAGCCGAGCAGACCGCCCTTGTTCATGCTCTTCTGCGGAAAATAGACCGAACGGGTCCCCGCGGTGGGGTACCGCGTACAGCTGACCGCCTGACGGGCTTCCTCCACCGTGTTGATATAGGGCACGAGCACGCCGTCCGCGCCAACGTCCAGCGACTGCTGGATACCGGCGCGATCCGCGTACCCGGTCACCCGCACCAGCGACTTGGCGCCGCCGGCGGCAACGCCACCAATCATGGTGGACAGCGTCTCGTACCCCATCGGGCCGTGCTGGGAGTCAATCAGCAACCAGTCGTAGCCGCTATGGGCCAGCTGTTCCACGACGGTGGAACTGTGCGAATTGATGAACAATCCCAGCTTGGGGGTGTTGTTCCGTAGAGCGGCTTTGAATTCCGCACCGGTCAGACTGTCGCTCATATAGCTCTTCTCCTCTGTTACGTGGTGCCTATGTTCCGTGGTTCGCCGTCCCGCTGCGGGGGCACCAGGCCGCGCGCGAGACTCGACAGGCTCGAAAGTATAACCGGTGAACACCCAGGTCGCGGCCTGGTCCGAGCTAGCGGCCCAGGTCGATCATCCGGCTGAACTTGAGAATCAGGCTGCGGCCACCACCGGCGGGAATCGACTGCTGCAGCCCCCGAGTGTCGTTGTAGACCAGGAACAGCCCGGTGTTGGCCTGGCCCAGCAGGCCCAGACGAAGATTGGCCGACCAGAGATCGGCGCTGTCGTTGTACTGGAGCAGCGCCTGGACGAAACGACGCGGTGTGAAGTTGTAGGCGACCTGTGCGCTGGTGAGGTTGGCGATGAAGTGGCCGCCGGGCAGGTCCACGTCGTTTCGGCTCCACTGGATCGAGGCGTTCAACGAGTCGCCCGTCCGGATGTTGAGCGCGGGTCCCCAGGTGGCGCGATGGCCCCCGAAGAAACCGCCGATGGTCGTGCGCACTTCAATGCTCACCGGCGCACCGCGGTTCGACTGGTACACGAGTTGCGCCTCGTGGTGCTCGTAGCTGCCCGCGGGTACGAACACGCCGTCACCAATCTCAAATGCCTCCAGGACCCCCT
>CALBET010001064.1 GCA_937888665.1 uncultured Acidobacteriota bacterium | reverse complement strand
GGCACTCCGGGGTCCCCGCGGAGCGGCCGCGTGGGGTTCGGGGCGCAGCCCCGTCTAAGGTAGGGTCACATGACTGAGTGGAGACGCCAGCAGGCCTGGCAACGTCAGCGGTTCTCGCGTCGTTCTTTTCTGGCCGGCGGCGCGGCACTGCTGGCGGCCCCGGCGGTGCCGTTGATCGGCCAACCGCGACAGGCCCCTCGGTTCGCTGGGCCGCCCTTCAGTCTGGGCGTGGCGTCAGGCGATCCCACCTCGGACGGTGTGATGCTCTGGACCCGGCTTGCCCCAGTTCCGCTGGAAGGGGGCGGGATGCCGGACGAGGCGGTCGAGGTGAGCTGGGCCGTCGCCACCGACGAGCGCATGACCAGGGTGGTGCAACGCGGAACCAGCGTGGCGCGTCCTGATTCGGGTCACGCCGTGCATGTCGAAGTCAGGGGGTTGGAGCCCGACCGGTGGTATTGGTATCGCTTCCGTTCAGGGGCCGAGGCGAGCCGTGTTGGCCGGACCCGGACGCTGCCGGTGGCCGGCTCGCCGGTCAGTCAGCTGAAGATGGCATTCGTCTCGTGCCAGCATTTCGAGACCGGATATTTCACGGCCTACCGCCACATGCTCGAGGACGACCTCGACGTGGTGTTTCACCTTGGGGACTACATCTACGAATACGAGGGGCGCGACGGGCAGGCTCGGAAACACACGGGCGACGAGATCGAGCTGCTCAGTGACTATCGCAATCGGCATGCGCTCTACAAGCTGGACCCCGACCTGCAGGAGGCGCATGCCAGATTTCCGTTCATCGTCACCTGGGACGACCACGAGGTTGACAACAACTACGCCGGTGGGGTGTCGGAGGAAGAGGGGTTTGCGTCTGAGCTGTTTCTACGCCGCCGCGCCGAGGCGTATCAGGCGTATTTCGAGCACATGCCGCTCCGACCGGCCTCGACCCCGGTTGGTCCGCGGATGCAGTTGTATCGACAGTTCGACTACGGCGACCTGGCGTCGTTCTTCGTGCTCGACACCCGACAGTATCGCTCCGACCAACCCTGCGGCGACCGGAGGGGTGCGGCCTGTGCGGGGGTTGGCGACCCGGATGCGACGTTGCTGGGGGCGACGCAGGAGCAGTGGTTGCTCAATGGGCTCGACCAGTCGTCGAGTCGATGGAACGCGTTGCCGCAACAGGTGATGATGACGCGGGTCGATCTGGCGCCGGGCGACGACGAACTGATCAGCATGGACCAGTGGAGCGGTTACGAAGTCGCGCGTCGGCGCTTGATGGAGTTTCTGGCGTCGCGGCGCCCGTCGAATCCCGTCGTGCTCACCGGCGACATCCACACCAACTGGGTGAACGACCTGCGGGTCGACTATGCCGTCGAGCAGTCCCCGGTGGTGGCCACCGAGTTCGTCGGCACCTCGATCACCTCAGGGGGCGATGGCTCCGACGTGCGGGACAACACCGCCGGGGTGCTGTCTGAGAATCCCTCGGTGCGCTTTTTCAACAACCAGCGCGGATACGTACGGTGCGCCATCACTCCCGGCACCTGGACGTCGGATTATCGGGTGCTCGAGTACGTCACCCACCAGGGCAGTCCGATATCCACGCGGGCGTCATTCATCGTGGAAAACGGGCGCCCCGGAGCGCAGCGGGGCTAGTCGCGGCCTGGTTGGGGTCTTCGGCTGGGGGCAAGGCCCCGGACCTGCCACTTTGTGGGCAAGGCCCCGGCCTGGCACTTTGTGGGGCAAGGCTTTAGCCTTGCCATCCGCAGGCCTGAAGGCCTGCGCCACAGCGGGGGCGGTATCTCGATCAGAACTGAACTTGTGGGGGGGCAAGGCCCCGGACCTGCCACTTTGTGGGGCAAGGCTTTAGCCTTGCCATCCGCAGGCCTGCACCACAGTGGGGGCGGTATCTCGGTCAGAACTGAACTTGTGGGGGGGCAAGGCCCCGGACCTGGCACTTTGTGGGGCAAGGCCCCGGCCTGGCACTTTGTGGGGCAAGGCTTTAGCCTTGCCATCCGCAGGCCTGCACCACAGTGGGGGCGGTATCTCGGTCAGAACTGAACTTGTGGGGGGGCAAGGCCCCGGACCTGGCACTTTGTGGGGCAAGGCCCCGGGCCTGGCACTTTGTGGGGCAAGGCCCCGGACCTGGCACTTTGTGGGGCAAGGCCCCGGACCTGGCACTTTGTGGGGCAAGGCTTTAGCCTTGCCATCCGCAGGCCTGCAGGCCTGCGCCACAGCGGGGGCGGTATCTCGGTCAGAACTGAACTCGGACCCCCGCGAAGCCACTGCGTGGCGCCCCCGGCGAGAGAAACCTGGGGTCGTCAGCGTTGGGCGCCTCCTCCAGGTCGATTTCAATTTCGGCGAGGAGACCGAACGTTTCGTAGTCGGTGTCGAAGAGATTGTCGATCCGGACGAACAGCTCCACCGAGTCGTTCACGCGATACGACGAGCGCAGGTTGGTCACACCGTAGCCGTCTACCGGCAGCTGATCGTTGCCTTCGTCTCCCAGAAAAACCCGGCTCGACGACAGGATGGTTTCCAGGGCGATATCCCACTCCTCGGTCACGGCGATTCCCACGCCGGTCTTGACACTGTGTCGCGGGATGCCAGCCAGCCGGTCACCCGGTCGCACTGCGAGCTGCCCCTCGTCGTTCGTGGCGTCGTTCACCGCGGCGTTGCCTGGCAGCTCCAGGGGTGATTCGAAGGTGGCATCCACCAACCCGTAGCTGCCGTACCAGTTGACTCGATGGAGTCGGCCGCGGATATCGGCGTCCAGGCCCATCCGTTGCGTATCACCCGCATTCTGGAAGAACCCGGTCCCGATGAGTCGGGACGACGCGACGAAGAGAATGTCATCGTTGATCCGGGTCCGATACCAGGAGGCAGACCACTCGAGATTGCCGTTCGTCGTGAGGTGGTCGCCTCGCACGCCACCCTCGAACGATCGGGCGACCGCCTGCTCCAACGGGGGGTCCGAGAGGAACGCGTTCGGCACGCGACACGGTTCGGCCGGGTCGGCGCAGCTCAGTTCCGCCGCGGTGGGGGCTCGGCTCGATTCCGTATAGCGCGCGAAGAGTGACGCGGCGTCGTTCAACTCGAGGACGCCCCCGACGCCGGTGTTGAGCCGGCTGAACGTGTGCTCGCCGTTCAACGACGTGCCGAGCCGATCCAGGATTTCGATCCGGGCGTGGTTGAACCGTCCGGAGACGGTCACGTGAACCCGGTCGGTCAGGGACAGCGTGTCGCTGTAATACACCCCGTGCGTGCGATTCTCGGTGGCGAGGTCCGTGTTGAACTGGTCGTCCGGCGCCTCTCCGACAATGCCGGCGAACAGACCCGACCCGGCGACGGAGCGGTCCTCGGTCAGGGTTCCCACTTCGCTGTTGGACGCGAAGGCGACGTCGGCCAGATCGGCGGATGCGCCGAGGACAAGCACGTTGCGATCGCGCGTTGCGGAGGCCTGCACCGTCGCCCCGTATCCCCGTGACTGGGTCGAGGTGCGGTTGAACGCCGCGTTGCCTTCCGCGTCGGTGTCGGTGATGAAGACGCCGGTCCGGGTGTCGACCAGCGCGCGATCTGCAGGAGCGATCCCAGAGATGGCCCCGAGGTCCGCATCATCAGCATCGCCGGCCGATCGCTGGCACAGCGTGTTGGCGGGAGCTCCAGGGGGCAGGGCGTCGTCGTCGCAGACCACGAAGTCCGCCTCATCCCCGTTCAGGGTGCGGCGGTCGAGGTCGCGGTAGTAGCCGGTGACCTGCACGGACCACGTCGCGGAGGCGGCCAGGCTGAATCTCCCCTGGACGAATCCCAGCGCGTTCTCGGTCGTATCGGGGAACGTGAAGACGGCCGTGCGGTCGACCGCCAGCAACTCGATGGGCGCGGCGCTGTTGCCGTTGAGCCGGGTGTTGGCGTGGGTCACATTCACCCCAGCGTCGATCCGGCCGGCCCGGTAGGCCACATCGGCCACGGCCTGAGTGACTGCGGAGGGAGATGCGAGACGCCAGCCTGTCTCGTCGAAACGTGTGGCGCCGACATACAACCCCCACGCGCCGCGATGTATCCCGTACTCCGCGGTCCCCATCACCCGGTCAAACGACCCGCCGGCCAGCTCGCCTCGGAAGCCGGCGGCATCGAATCCGTTCTTCAGTTGTAGCGCCAGCGCCCCGCCGAGCGCGTTCAGGCCGTAGGTCGGGTCGGCCCCGGCGCTCAGTTGCACCTGATTCACGGCGAACATCGGCATCAGGTCGAACTGCACCGTGTCGCCGAACGGCTCGTTGACCCGGACGCCGTTCTGGTAGACCGCGATGCCTTGCGGCAGCCCAAGCAGGGGCGACGCCGTGAACCCTCGGAACCGCAGTGTCGGCTGGAACAGGTTGGCGGTCGTACCCTCCATCGAGATCGCTCCGAGCCGCTCGTTGAGCACGTCCGCCACCGACGGGGCGCCGCGCGCGCGCAGTTCACGTGCCCCGACAACCGACACGGTGGCGGGCAGACGCTCACGCCCGATCGTGGCTCCGAGCAGGGGGGTGACGCCCACCACGTTGACCTGTTCCGTCAGCGTGGCCAGCGCGAGCTGGACATCGACCGTGACGGCGTCGTCGCCACTGAGGCTGACGGTCTCGCGGACGGCCTCGAATCCGACCAGGGTCAGGTCGACCGTGTAGTCGCCCGCCGGAAGAGGCGATGCCTCATACGTGCCGGTCATGGTGGTGACGAGGACCAGCGGCGAGCCGAGCGCAGGCGAGCGAACCGTCACCGTGACGCCGACGAGGGGCGCGTCCTGGATGTCGGTCACACGCCCGTGCAGCGACCCGTTCTGGGCGTGCGCGAGGCCGGCTCCCACGAGGAGCCCGAGACACGCGCCGCCGAGCGCGCGGAGCCGGCGGCGAGCGCCCATCGCGGTGACAGACAAGATCCAGATACGTGCCGTCGTCGACATGGGTGGGGCGGCGAGGCTATCTGATGTCGAACGGGATGCTGACCCGGTCGCCCATCGCCCCGTCGTTCGCCGGGGTGCCGGCTGGGTCGCCGGTATGGTCACTGGGTGGACCAAGAGTCAAGATCTCGAACGGCATCCCGATCTGGTTGCCCGCCAGGTCTTCGACAATCGTGGATGCGACGAGCGCATAGGCGCCCGCGGCCCACGGTTTGGCAGGGGTCATCATCCAGCGCGTTTCCCAGCTTCCAGTCTCCACCTCGCCGGGGACCGGTTCGCCATCGCCCGTCTGGACCCCGATCGCACGCCGCATCAACGCGTGGTCGAGTGGTTCGGGGAACGACACGACGAGTCGCTGGGTCGAGCCGGCAGCCGGCAGGCGGAGTCGCCAGGTCGTGTGATCGAGGGGTGCCGTGTCAGCCGGTCCCACGCTGAAGCGTTTCTCGAACGGCGCTTGCAGCGGGTTGCCGTCGGCATCGGGCCAGGTCGGGTCGACCACCAGCGTATAGGTCTGGCCGGCTTGCAGCGACCGACCCAGTCGCTCGTTCAACGTGAGCCCCTGCTTGATGCGACCCGGATCGAAGAAGACCGTGTAGCGCAGGTGGTCTTTGTCCCAGAAATCGGACCCAAACGGCAGAAACGGCGCCTCCACGGCGCGGCCACGCCCGTCACGCAGCGTGATATAGGCGAGTCCGTCGACATGGCTCATCGGGGCGGAAAAGTGCAGATAGACCTTGAGCTGATTTTCGGGAATCCGGTCACCGCTCGGGAAGATCCGTTCGACCACCGTCGTCGGCTGGATGTCGGGCTTTGGGAACCCCACCACCGCATCGATGGCGACCATCGTGTCCGTTGCCGCGGCGTCGAGTCCGGGCAGTTGGTTCGGATCGAGTCGGACGGCGTAGGAGCGGCCAGCGTCGAATGGGAACATCGGTGTGAAACGCACGGAGCCGTCGTCGCCGACGGTGTGCGAGCCGAGGATCGGAGGGAGGTCGGCGTCGACCGCGCCGTCTTCCATGACGACGGTCACACGAAGCAAGTCCGCCCACTGCTGTTCGGTCAACCCGGTCGAGCGGAGGGTGTCTACCTGGGTTTCGGGGAGACCGGTCACGCTGATGCTTCCGTGTCCGGTGTCGGCGTCGGTGTGGCTCGGCCCTGCGGCCAGGGTGATGGACACCGCTGACATGTCGACCACCGGCCCGTTCGCGCAGCCCGCGATGAGCGACAACACGCCGACGCGCGGCGCCAGCCGGAAACATGAGATGGCGCGTGCCTGTTGGCGCCGGCCCCATGTCCCCTGCATCCCGTCGTCGCGTGTCGCTCCGTCAACCATCGACCAATGACCGGTTCAACCGGGGCGCTACGGCAGGGCCAGCGCTTCGAGGTCGGCCTGTCCCGAGTCGTTTCGCGTGATCACGACCATGCGCTTGTCGTCCAGCACATCGAGCTGCTCAACTCCGGTCAGATGCCGGATCGTCTCGAAGGTGACGCCGGCCGTGTCTCCGCCGCCGACCGGTTCGGTCAATCCGGGCTGGGTGTCGAAGTCCGCCGTCGGAATCTTCATCACGCCGTGGCTGGTGTTCGACATGAGGAGGTAGTCGGCACCGTCCTTCTTGTACACAACCATGTCGATCGGTCGGTTCCCGCTGCCCAGCTCGGCGATGGTCGTGCCCATTACCTTCGCGCCTGGCTGCAGCGTCGTGACCGGGAATTTCACCAGCGGCGTGCAGAGGTACCCCGCGATCAGGTTCTGCTCGCCATCAATTTCGTACGGGACGAACGTGTAGACCGGTGAGTGGGTTTCGAATCGTCCATGCGCGGCGTGCCAGATCTCCACGCTCGCGCCGCTGTTTATCGACGCGAACGGGTAGTCGACCGAGCGGAGCTTTGACGAAAACTCTTCGCTGGACAGCCCCGCGATGAACAGCTGGTCGTTGACGAACGACATGTCGGTGACCGACGACGACCGCGGGTCTCTGCGCGCGCTCGGGTTTGCGGCGGGGGCGTTGGGTAAGGCGAGTTCGGTATAGGTGACGGCACTCAACGACACCACGTCGATCGTTCCGGCCCCGTCCACACGCAGGAGCACCGGTGTCGCATTGGCACCAAGACCGCGGGACACCGACAGGAAGGCATTCTGGGACGCGGGGTTGATCGCCAGATCGTTGATCCGGATCTGACTCTGGTCCGTGCCGAGGAGGGCCGCGATCTGCCGATCGATGCCGGGTACGTCCAGCGTCCCGCGTGTCGCACCGGCCCCCTGCGCCCCCAGTTCGAGCGCGACGATCTTCGCGGCGCCGTTATCCGCGATGAACAGGACATTGTCGGGGCCAAACGCGAGCGGGCCCCCGGCGGCCAGTGTCGGACCCTCAGCGGCCAACAGCGTCTGGGCCGGGGTCAGCAGAAACACCGACAGACCGATCGTGCACAGCGAGCACCAGGTTCGATGCGACATGTGAAATCTCCTCTGGTCCATTGACGGGACCGTGGCGAGTGTCGTGACGGAAGTAACGGCCATGCTAGCACGGCGGCCCGGCGGGCCGAAGGCCCCGTGACCGTCCCCCCGCGTCAATTCCATAACGGTTCGAGTTCGGTCTACACTTGACCGGCTGCACGTCACCAACCGATGACACCCAAGGAGGGTGCCCATGCCTAGCGGGATCTGCACACGGCAAGACCACACACCTCTGCGTCTGGTTCCTCCGGCGGTGGTCCTTGTCTGCACACTCGTTGTCGGAGGGATGGGTGTCACTGCGTTGGCCCAGGACGACGAGCGGCAGTACCAGGCAGAGGCGCGGGCCGCGCTCGAAGAGTACTTCCGCGCATGGAACGCGGCCGATAACGACGCGGTTGCTGCGATTAGCAATTTCCCACGACTGAGTCTCGGGGGAAACGGACAGGTCGTCCTGCGGGGCTCGCCGGAGGAGATCGTGACCGATTTCGAGCTGTTGCGTCAGTCCGGGTGGGACCGTTCCACGCTGGACCTCGCTGAAGCGGTCCAGATCTCGCCGGACAAGGTACACTTCCGGATTGTCTTTACGCGCTACGACGTTGGTGACAGCCCCATCATGACCACACCCGGTCTGTATGTCGTCACCAAGCAGGATGGCCACTGGGGGCTGCAGCTCCAGTCGGTGCTCCCGGCTACCTTCACGAGTCAGTAACGGGCTGCCAGCAGCCCGTGGTGGAACCCCGCGTGTGACCGAGACGGGTGATTTGCCCGGCTGGCAAGGCGCGCCGAGGGAGAATACGGGCAGTATTCGACCGAGAAGCAACGCCGGCAGCCGGGATAAAGCGCCCGTCGAATGCAGCGGGGCTTTCACCACGGGCTGCTAGGATAGCGACGGGGCCTCTCGGGCCACCATGACCTCTGTGGCCTTGATCAACGCGGTTGCCTCGTCACCCCGCTTGAGTTTCAGTTCGTCGAGCGCGTCACGCGTAATGACCGCCGTGAGCATCTGGTCGCCAATCCGCAGACGCACCTGAGCGACCAGGCCCTCCCGCCGCACCTCTTCAACAATCCCGCGCAAACGATTGCGCCCGCTGACCAGCATCAGGACCCCGCCGTGGTGTGGGCGGGGCGCGGGTCGCGTCGGCGCTCGGCTCTCTGTGGCCTGCAGACGGTCTACTTCCGTCTCGGCGATACGATGATGTCCGCCGTCTGTCAGAGTTGTTCGCACCCGGCCGCGGTAAATCCACTGCTTGAGCGTCGAGTACCCCACGCCTAGTCGCGCCGCCGCCTGCCGTACCGTGAGCACCGCCATCTGGTCGTCCTCGCTACGTGGTCATGCACCTACGGTCACGCTGCATGCTGTCACCACTCTGCGTATCGCGTCCGGTGTGTCGATTATTCGACTATTAACGTTTGCAAAATAGCATGTAATCATACTAAATTGATTTTATATGAGTCCATCCGTAGCGCTGGCCGTGGTGGCCGCGCTGACGCTGACCGGATGCGGACGCTCCGCGGACCGCGTGCCGGGAGCACTGATCGTGTCGGCGGCGTCAAGCCTGACCACCGTGCTCGAGCCGTTGGTGCAGGCGTTCGAACGAGACACCGGTATAGCGGTTGAATTGAACCTCGCGGCGTCGAGCACCCTCGCGGCGCAGATACTGGCCGGGGCCCCAGTGGATGTCTTCATCAGCGCCGATCGAGTCCAGATGGATCGCGTGGCCGACGACGGGTTACTTCGGCCCGACACGCGGACCGACCTGCTGTCGAATCAGCTGGTCGTGGTGACACCACGGGAGCCACCCGTGCCGCGTGCCGCCTCGCCCGCCGTGCTCCAGTCGTTCGCCCGCATCGCGATAGGCGACCCGGCCTCGGTGCCGGCCGGGGTCTACGCTCGCGCGTATCTGGAATCAGTGGGGTTGTGGGATCGGGTGCAGGACAGCTTGGTGCCGACTCACAGCGTGAGGGCGGCGCTTGTCATGGTCGAGGCCGGTGACGTGGACGCCGCGATCGTGTATCGGACTGACGCCTTGTCGTCGGGCAAGGTGACGCTGGTCTTCGCCGTCCCGGTCGCCGAGGGCCCGATGATCGTCTATCCGGCCGCCGTGACCGCGGCGTCTTCCAACCCGGTGGCGGGTGAGCGGCTCCTGGCCTATCTGAGCGGACCTGGCGCCAGCGCCGCGTTCGTATCTGCCGGCTTCATCATGCCGAAGGAGCGCCGGTGACGGGTGACACCCTGGGTATCGCCTGGCGCACCGTGTCCCTGGCGGCGCTGGCGACCCTGGTGATGTTACCGCCCGGCATAGCGCTGGCCTGGGTCCTGGCCCGCCGGCGGTTTCCGGGCCGCGCCATGCTCGAGACGTTGGTGTCGCTCCCGCTGGTACTGCCGCCAGTCGCGACCGGGCTCATTCTCATCTGGCTGTTCGGGCGACGGGGTCCCCTCGGGGGCGTGCTCGAGGGGTTCGGGATCGAGGTGATGTTCACCTGGCGAGCCGTCGTACTCGCCATGGCCGTGATGGGGCTGCCGTTGCTCGTGCGGGCCACGCGCGCCGGGTTCGAGCAAGTCGACCGACGCTACGAGGAGATCGCCGCCACCTTGGGCGCGAGTCCCGTCCGCGTCTTCCTGACCATCAGCTTGCCCCTGGCGAAACGAGGGGTGCTCGCCGGCGCGCTGCTCGGTTTTTCTCGCGCCCTTGGCGAGTTCGGCGCGACCATCATGGTGGCCGGGGCGTTGCCGAGCACCCGTACGATCGCCGTCGCGATCTACAGCTATACGGAGACCGGACAGGAGGCGGCCGCGATGACCATGCTGGCTGTCTCGGCGAGCATCGCGTTTGGGGCGTTGCTTCTGTCGAACCGGTTCGCCACCGGGTCGTAGTCACTCCTCACTTTGCCGATGCCGGTCCCGATCACGCTCGACTTTTCGCTGCGCCAGGGCGACTTCACGCTCGAGATCCATGAGCAGGTCGAGGCTCGGGTCGTCGCGCTGTTCGGACCCTCCGGCTCCGGCAAGACGAGCGTGCTCGAGTCGATCGCCGGGCTACGCTCGCCCGACCGGGGCGTGATCCGCATCGGGAGTCGAACCCTCTACGATGTGGAGGGCGGTGTCGATGTGCCGCCCCACGAGCGGAACGTCGGCTACGTGCCGCAGGACCTGGCGTTGTTCCCGCACATGAACGTCACACGCAACATTCTGTATGGTGCCGGGTCGACGCCCGACGTCGGGCGTGCGGCAGCGCTCGAGCAGATCTTGTCCCTGCTCGAGTTGCGGCCCCTGCTGGAACGGGGCGTCAGTGACCTGTCCGGTGGTGAGCGACAGCGGGTGGCGATTGCGCGGGCGCTGACGACGTCGCCGTTGCTGCTGTTGCTCGACGAGCCGCTGACGGCGCTTGACAGTGGATTGCGCGCCAGGATTCTGCCCTATCTGGAGCGAATCAGAGATGAGCTGGCGACGCCCATGGTGTATGTGTCGCACGACGAAGCCGAGGTCTGCGCCATGGCCGACTGGGTGGTCGAACTGGAACTGGGGCGTGCCACCCGGTCCGGACCGCGGCTAGGAGATTCCTAAGCTCACCTGGGTTGGTTCTGTGGCGCAGGCCTTCAGGCCTGCGAGGCAAGGCTGAGGGCCCGTGCCCTAAAGCCTTGCCCCACGGATGTCGACATAGCCGAGCTAGGGATCCTGGTCAGAGAAGCACCTTGACGAGGAAATACAGGATGGACGGCGCGAGCAAGCAACCGGCACCCGTGTAGAACGTGGCGGTCATCGCCCCGTAGGGCACCAGTTTCGGATCAGTCGCCGCAAGCCCGCCCGCCACGCCACTCGTCGTGCCCATGAGGCCGCCGTAGATCAGCGCGGAGTGCGGATTGTTCAGACCGATACGCGACGCGACGAACGGTGTGCCAACCATGACCAGCACCGACTTCGTGAGCCCCGCCGCCACACTGAACACGCGCTGGCGATGGTTGGTTACTTGATGAGCGATTTTATGGACGATGATATCCCAGATTCGTATGCGCTTTTCCAGCAGACGATCCTGGTCACTCGGTGGCTTGAGCATGGAGCGAATGGCTGGGATAAACGTCATTTCCAAAGTCAGCGCGGCGAGTATGCCCACGCCAGTGAAAATTCCAAAGGTACGTACCGTGGTAATTTCAAATACCATCAGCGAAAAGAATCCCAGCGCCGCCACCATGCCTGCTACCATCATGACGGGCCCAGCTTTGGACAGAGAGTCGATTACCGCCAATCGGTTTGCCTCGCGCGGTGTCATGGTCGTGCCAGCGGTATTTCTATCCATGATGCGGTAGTATTCTTCGTAATAACGCTTCAACAATTGCACAGCATGGCCCGCTGCCACGGCCAAAATTAATATCGGCGTGGTGGCATTAAACACATCCATCGGTACGCCTACCGCACCCATTGTGCCAACACCCCATGCTACTGCAAGGATGGCTGTGATCAGCGGTAGAATCATGCCTTGAAAGGAGCGAAAGGCCTCGAATAAAATCAACCCCACCAGTAAAATCGCCAGCGGCAATAAAATACCCATGCGCTCCGAATAAATCTCGATACGCGATAGAAAGCTGGGCAGGCCACCAATCGCAATATCCACCGTATCGTCGCGCACACTGTCTAGTGCTTTATTGGCGGTATCCATCATGCCGCGAAATCCGCCCTTGCCATTTTTGAACG
>CALBET010001063.1 GCA_937888665.1 uncultured Acidobacteriota bacterium | reverse complement strand
GCCAAAGAAGCTCGCGCCGCGACCGCCGCGGCGGCATAGACCCCGAGGGCGGCTGCACCGTGCAGCCGCCCCACCCGCGCCTCCGGCCGGAGACGCCCTCGAACTGCCGCGCCATGACCGCCCCGACCGCCATCGACGCCATCCGCGTGGCCTTTCAGGCTGAGCTGGACGCCGTCGTCACCGCGCACGACCTGCAGTCGGTTCGCGATCGGTATCTCGGGCGGAAACAGGGCGCGGTGGCGGCCCTGATGAAATCGATGGCGGGGGCCGCACCGGCCGACCGGCCGGCCCTGGGCCAGGCGGCCAACGTCCTCAAGCGCGAGATCGACGAGGCACTCTGCCAGCGACGGGACGCGCTCGACGCCACTGCGCGGCCGGTGGGCAGCGTTGACGTGACGCTGCCTGGCCGCGACGTGCCGTTCGGGCGACGTCACCCGCTGACGCTCATCCGCGAACAGGTCGAATCGATCTTCGAGGCGATGGGGTTCGAGATCCTCCAGGGGCCGCAGGTGGAGGACGACTATCACAACTTCGAAGCGCTCAACATGCCGCCGGACCACCCGGCGCGCGACATGCAGGACACGTTCTATCTGGAACGACCGATGCCAGGGGGCGGCGAGTTGGCGGCGCCACCCGCCACGTTGCTGCGGACGCACACCTCTGGCATGCAGATCCGATACATGGAGTCGCACGAGCCACCGGTGCGCATTATCGCGCCTGGGCTGGTCTATCGGCGTGACACCCCTGATCTGACCCACTCCCCGATGTTCATGCAGGTGGAGGGGCTGCTGGTCGGAGAGGGGATCACGATGGCCGACCTCAAGGGCACGCTGGTCAGCTTCCTGCAAACGTTTTTCGATGCCGGCACCCGGGTCATGTTCCGCCCGAGCTTCTTTCCCTACACGGAACCAAGCGCGGAGGTCTTCATCAGCTGCGTATTCTGCGGTGCCAACGGCTGCGCGGTCTGCAAGCAGACCGGGTGGTTGGAAATCCTGGGCTGCGGCATGGTGCATCCCGCCGTGTTCGAAGCGGTCGGCTACGACCCCGAACGCTATACCGGCTGGGCGTTCGGTCTCGGTATCGACCGCGTGGCGCTGCTCAAGTACCGGGTGGAGGACATCCGCCTGTTCTACGACAACGACCTGCGGCTGCTGGAGCAGTTCCCCCATTGAGAATCCTGGTGTCCTGGCTCCGCGAGCTCGTCGAGGTCCCGCTGGGTCTCGCCGGCGCGGGCCCGGCAGGTCCGAAAGACATCGCCGAGCTGGCCGACGCCCTGACCATGCGTGGTTTCGAAGTGGGCGCGGTGGAGCCGTGGCCCTCAGTCGACGGCGACCCACCCGACGCCGTACTCGATCTCGAGATCACCACCAACCGTCCGGACTGTCTGTCGGTCTTCGGCATCGCTCGCGAGGTGAGCACGATGTACGCGGCCGAGCTCAGGCTCCCGGAGCTTGAACCGACGGTCGCGGCCGGCGGCGACGCGCGCTTCTCGATCGCCATCGAAGACCCCGAGCTGTGCCCCCGCTATGTCGGCGCCCTGGCGGACGTCGCGGTGGGTCCGTCGCCCCAATGGCTGGCGGCCAGACTCGAGGCGGCCGACGTGCGGCCGATCAACAACGTCGTCGACGTGACCAACTACGTCATGTTGGAACTGGGCCACCCGATGCACGCCTTCGATCTCGCCAAGCTGGCGGGTGCCGAGATTCGCGTGCGGCGTGCGGCCGTCGGCGAGCGTATTCGCACGCTGGATGGCGTGGAGCGCGCGCTGCAGCCGGACATGCTCACGATCGCCGATGCCCACCAGCCACAGGCGGTGGCGGGAGTCATGGGCGGAGCGGACTCCGAGGTCGACGAGACCACGCGCACCATCCTCCTGGAGGCGGCCTACTTCAATCCGATCTCGGTGCGGCGAACCAACAAACGGCTCGCGCTGTCGACCGACGCCTCGTTTCGGTTCGAGCGGGGCGCCGACGTGTCGGCCCCGGTCACGGCCATCGCCCGCGCCCGCCACCTGCTCACCTCGATCGGAGCCGGACGCTCGAGTGGCGCGGTGGTGGACTGCTTCCCAGGGCCTCCCGAACCGATCGTGGTGCGCCTGCGTCACCACCGTATCGGTCACCTGCTTGGTCAGACCGTGGACCCAGCGTTCGTGGCGCCCACGTTGACACGACTCGGTTTCGAGCCGCGCTCGGAAGAGACTGGCGACAGTCCGGTGTGGCAGGTGACGGTACCGTCGTTCCGCGTGGACGTACACCGCGAAGAGGACCTCATCGAAGAGGTGGCCCGGCACCACGGATACGACCGGCTCCCGACGACCTTTCCGCCGCTCACGAAACCGCCACAGGCCGCCGGCGACTGGCGACCGCGCGACCAAACCATCCGACGGCTCCTCACCGGATGCGGCTTCTCCGAGGCGATCACGTATGGGTTCGTCGAGCGCGAGGCGGCGCTCGCAGTGCACGAGGATGAGTCGGACCTCGTGGCGTTGAGCAATCCGCTCTCGGAGAAAGGCGCCGTACTTCGCCCCTCGCTGCTTCCGGGACTCGTGGACGCGCTCATCCACAACCGGCGCCGCGAACGGCAGGACATTCGTCTGTTTGAGTTGGGCAGCCGGTTCCGTCAGGGCGCCGGCGAAACCCCGTCACTGGCGTTGGCGTTGACCGGCGCGGCGATGACGCAGCACTGGACCGGAGCCGTGCGCCGAGCGGACCTCTTCGACCTGACGGGCACCCTCACACGTCTGGCCGAAGGGTTCGGGGGCCGGGCCGCGTTCGAGCCGGGCACCGCGCGCGCCCTCGTACCGGGGCGCACGGCGCGGATCGACGTGACCATCGGCGGCGACACGACGGCTGTCGGCTGGGTCGGACAGCTGGACCCCGCGCTCGCGAGCCGGCGCGGCCTCCCCGGCTCACGCGAGGTGTATGTCGCCGAGCTCGACCTGCGGCCGCTCACGCTCGAGGCGTTGGCACGTCTCCGGGCGGCCCCGGTCCCGCGCCATCCATCGGTTGTGCGCGATCTGTCGCTTCAGGTGGACGATGCCTTGCCCGCCGGTCGGGTTCGTGACACGATTCGGTCCGCGGCCGGTCCGACGCTCGTGAGTGTGCGGGAGGTGGACCGGTATCAGGGCTCCGGCGTGGCCCCCGGGGCCGTCAGCCTGTCCGTGCGGCTGACCTTCCGCGCATCGGACCGTACCCTCACCGATGCCGAGGTTCAGACCGCGACCGATCGGGTGGTGGCCGCACTCGAACAGGCGCATCACGCGAAGCTGAGATAAGGGGAGAATCCGTCGCATGATGAAACCGTCATCCTTGAGTCTCGAACCGATCGACCGATTGGCCGAAAAAGTCCAGGCGCTCGTCGGGGTCCTCGAACGCGCACGCGCCGAGCTGACGCGCGCCTCGGAGGACAACGCCCGGCTGTCGCAGGAGGTCGATGTCCTGCGGGCCCGGCTGGCGAGCGCCGAAGATCAAGGCGCGCAGGCGCACAATCTCCAGACCGAGCGGGACCAAATCCGGGTGCGCGTCGCCGAGATGCTGGAACAGCTCGACAGTCTGAGTCTCTAGCTGTGTCCGGTGCCAGAGGACGGCAGTACTGTGGCCGATGATTCGCCGCGCGTGGTCACGGTAGAGATCATGGGTCAGCGCTACCCTATCAAGAGCGCGCTCGATTTCGAGTACATCACCCACCTCGCAGAGTACGTCGACGAGAAGATCCAGTCCGCCACCGATCACTCGACCGGCGGAGACGCCATCCGCGTGACGGTGCTCGCGGCACTCAATATCGCCGACGAGTACTTTCGCGCCAAGGACACCGACGCCCACCACGAGACCGAACTGCAGCGCCGAACCGACGAAATCGAACAAATGGTCGATCGGGCCCTTGAGCAGTTCGACTAGCCGCCCGCCGCGGCCTCTCTTGCCCCGCGCCAAGCTTCGTTCTAAGATGGGTTGACTAGAGCGGTACGGATAGGCAGTCACGCTCTGCCGCGTTGTCGGCTGGCAGTTGGCGGCCATGAAAATTAGAAAGTTCCCTGCAGTGTTCGTGATGGTCCAGGAGCCTCGGTTTGAACCAACGCTATACCCAAGTGAGCTGCGATGTGTCGTGGTGTGCATGCCTCCGCGTGAGGTAGCCTAAAGCGAGACTGGTTACATACAGAGCGGCTCCACCTGCTTTGAGCAGGTTCATCCGACCTCCCCACACGGCAATGCGGGGCTTTTTCGCCTTCCTCCCCTGGCGTCGCCCGTTCGATGGCGTGTCGCTGAGCTAGCGCGCTGTCGCACTGGTGGCCCCCGTCGAGGGCTGCCCGCCGAGCGCCGGCCGTCTGCCGCCGCCCGCCGAGCCCCGGCCACCTCGCCGCGGGTTCCGAAAGGAACACGCATGGACTTTTTCACGGTCGTCGTTCCCGCCATTGCCGCGTTGGTCGTCGCCGCGGGTGTGTTCGCGGTCTGGGTTGTCACGCGGAAGCAGATTGCGGCGCAGACCGTCGGCCGGGCTCAGGAACAGGCCTCCCGCCTCATAGGCGACGCCGAACG
>CALBET010001062.1 GCA_937888665.1 uncultured Acidobacteriota bacterium | reverse complement strand
GACAGGGAGACCAGGCCGCACCAGCCACAATGCGATCGTCCGGCCCATAGCCACATGACCGCTCACGTGTTATACGTCGGGTGATTATCGCAGGGTGGGGGGCGTCAAGCAACGTCTGTCGACAGCGCCGCCCTGTCAGCGGGAAGCCGAGCCTTTCCGCGACCCGGCCCACGGCGTGAAAACGCCTCGAAGTCAGGCTACACTGCTGCGGCATGAAACCCACTCGCGCGCAGCTGGCTCGACTCGTCGTCGGAATCGTCGGACTCGTCGGACTCGTCGGACTCGGCATCCTGACCGGTTCGCGTGGACACGCACAGGACCGCCCTCTCACGAGTCCGGCCGGACGCTCGGCCACCCAGATCGGCGGTGAGGTCTACGACCCGGTGCGCGGGTTCGTGGGAGGCGCCTGGGTTGAGATTCGCTATGGTCGCCCGATCCGGCGTGGCCGAGACATCTTTGGCCTGGACGACTATCGCGAGTTCCTTAACGATGGCGCCCCGGTCTGGCGGGCCGGGGCCAATGAGACGACCCGGTTGATCAGCGAGGTCCCGCTGATCTTCGGCGTCACGACCATCGACCCGGGCGAATACACCGTGTTCATCGATCTGAGCGCAGACCCGTGGTCGTTCGTGCTGTCGAGCTGGCCGGCCCAGGTCGGTTACGACGAGGCGAACCGCGAGGCGCTCTTTGGCGCATTCGAGTACACCTCAGACCGAGACGTGCTGCGGATGCCGATGAGGGTCGAAACGCTGCCGCACTCTCATGATCAGCTGTCCTGGCAGTTTCTCGATGTCACCGGCGAGGGCGGAACCCTGGGCCTGTTCTGGGACACGACGCTCGCCTCGGTGCCGTTCGCCATCGCCAAGTAGTCGCGGGCTGATGGCGGCCTCGGCCGGCACACACCGCCCAGATAGTGCTCGAACCACTGGAGACCACCGTCCATGCGATGGCAGCGAGGCGCACGAAGTCGCAACATCGACGATCGTCGCGCCCACGGGTCACCCCGACATCGCGCCGTGGGCGGTGGGCTGGGGCTTGGGGGGACGCTGGCGATTCTGGCAATCAGCTGGTTCTTGGGAATCAACCCCATGACGTTTCTGGGCGGCGGCGTCGGCGCCGGTCTCGACGGAGGGCTCGGCGGCGGCGACCTGACGTCCGGCCAGCTTCGCACGTCGCCTGACGAGGAAGAACTCGTCGACTTTGTCTCGTTCGTCCACCGCCCAACGCGGCAACCTTGAGCGGGAAGACGTCGAAGAAGGGCTTCGAGCCGCAGCCGCCATCGGCGACGACCGGATCCAGCGGATGGGAGGACGGGGCGTTCACCCGGAGTCGTTCACGCACGGGTCGTCCGAGCAGCGGGTCGAATGGCTGCGGCGGGGCTTGGAGGGCGGAGACCCGGAACGCTGCAACACGTTCTGATACGAGAACGGGCGACGAGTCGCCAGCGGGCAGCGGGATGACCCAGACGACGTTGGTCTCAGGATCGAGCCGGCTCGGCAACGGGCCGGCGTCGGCGGCGACCCCGGACCCGTTCGGATCGCGACAGCGGCCCCACTCGCTCCGATGCCCCGACCCGAGCGCGCCTCTGCCTGGTGACCCTTACCAGGGCATCTTCCGCTCGGTATAGCGACGCCCCTGGTCGGCCACCTCCGGGCCGGGGTTCGCGCCGATCCGCACGCCCTCGTCGATCATCGCCTCGATGGTGTCGGCGTTCATCTGATTCAGAAACGCGATGCCCGCCTGTTTGGTGGCGGCCAGCACCCTGTTGCGAGCATTGTCGAGCACGCCGGCGTCGTCGGCGGGACCCACGTTGAACGACAGCCTCATGTCGCCCGGTCCCCATTCAGCGAATCCAACACCCGACACGCCGACGCTCGCTTCGGCGTTCTCGAGCGCGTGCCGGTCCTCGATCTTCAGCCCGAGGAGCAGCTCGCCGTCGGGATTGAGCGGCCAGGGATCGGCCATCCGCTGGTACTCCGCCGTCGAGACGCCCCAGATGCGGGCCGCGAACCCCTGTCCCCCGTTGCCCCGCAAGCCCTCGTCAATGCCGTCAGCCGGGGGCGCATGCGGATAGCGCGCCGCCTGCACCATGACGCGAATCGCCGCGGGTGACTGGGCATGCGCCAGCAACACGCCATGCACGCCGGCCCCCAGCAACTGCTCCACCATCCAGTAGTTCGCCGACATGACAGCCTCATTGATTCCGCCAAACGGCAGCACCGCGATGACGGTCGGTGTGCGATGCCCGCTCCTCGTCGGCCCGCCGTCGACCAGCCCCTGCATGAACGCGCGCAGGGCGGTCATGTCAAAGGGGCTGTGCTCCAGGTTGTAGGTGATGTAGTCCGCCCAGGTCTGGGCGAGCGCCTTGCCCTCCTCGTAGCCGCCCCCGTCGACCTGCGTGTAGTAGATGGGCTGGTCCTGCGCGAGCAGCTCGATCGACTTGTTGATGCGCGTCGGCGTAAAGCTCTGGTTCCCGCCCTGCTGGCCAGCGAACGCCACGACGCCGACCGACACCGCCAGCGCGACCACCACGATTCTGTTCAGCATGATCTCCTCCAGGACGCAACCCTCGGGCCCCCGGTTTCAACGTTCGTCTGGGAACAGGTCGATTATAGGGCCGTCGCCCCGCTCCGCGGCCTGAGCCGGCGCATTTGACAACCGTCGCGCAAGGGAGCACATTACGATCTACAGAAAAAGGAGAATTCCCTATGCAGGCTAGGTCCAGAGTCTCGGTCGGCACGCTCGGCGCCACCGTGTGCACCCTTGTCGGCGCGACACTCGCCACCTTCGTGACACCCGCGACGTCATTCGGACAGACCAACGACGTCACGTTCACGAAAGACATCGCGCCGATCTTCCAGGCCTCCTGTCAGACGTGTCACCGGGAGGGCGCTATCGCCCCGATGTCGCTGATGACCTACGAAGAGTCGCGCCCCTGGGCGCGCGCGATCAAAGACAAGGTCTCGACCCGGTCGATGCCACCCTGGTACATCGACAAGAACATCGGCGTCCAGGCGTTCAAGTACGACCGGTCACTGAGCGACGACCAGATCGCCACCATCGTCGCGTGGGTCGACGCAGGGGCGCCCAGCGGGAATCCCGCTGACATGCCGCCGGCGCGTCAATTCGCTGACCGCGACAGATGGAACATCGGCGAACCGGACTGGATCGTACCGATTCCAGAACCGTTCGTGGTGCCGGCCGAGGGGGCCAACTGGTGGGGCGACCTGTTTTCCGACTCCGGTCTCACCGAGGACCGGTGGATCAAGGCGGTGGAAACGAAGCCGTCGGCCGAAGGCTTCCCGGTGGTCCACCATGCGGTGACCCGTCTGCAGGAAACGGCGGACTCGGACCAGGGTGACTTCCTGAACGAATACGCGCAGGGGAAGAACGGCGATTCGTTCCCAGCGGGAACCGGTCGGCTGGTCAAGGCCGGCTCAGTGATCCGGTTCAACATGCACTATGCCTCGAACGGGACGGAGACCACCGACCGGACCAGTGTTGGGCTGACCTTCTACCCGAAGGGGGAGGAGCCAGAGCACGAGCTGTACTCGAGAGCGCTGGCGCAGAACTACGACCTCGATATTCCGGCGGGCGACGACGACATCCGGCACGACAGTTATCAC
>CALBET010001061.1 GCA_937888665.1 uncultured Acidobacteriota bacterium | reverse complement strand
TGGTCGGTGGGGTGCTCTATTCCACCGCCGGGACACGGCGCACTGTCATCGCAGCCGATGCGACGACCGGCGAGCTGCTCTGGACCCACCGCCTGGATGAGGGGGAGCGCGGTGCGGCGGCTCCACGCCGCCTGTCCGGCCGCGGCCTGGCGTATCGCGACAACGGCGGGGCGGGCGAGATTTTCTACGTCACGCCGGGTTATCAGCTCGTCGGACTCGATGCCGGCACCGGTCGGCGCCTGCCTGGTTTCGGCGCGGCCGGGGTGGTGGACCTCAAGCAGAACATGGATCAGGAGATTGATCTGGTGACTGGCGAGGTCGGGCTGCACGCGGCGCCCATCGTTGCCGGCGACACGATCTTGATCGGTGCGGCGCACCTGCCCGGCAGCGCGCCGGAATCGATGGAGAACGTCAAAGGCCACGTCCGCGGGTTCGACGCACGCACCGGCGAGCGCAACTGGATCTTCCACACGGTTCCGGGCGGCGACGAGTTCGGCGCCGATACTTGGCTCAACGAGTCGTGGCGATACTCCGGCAATACCGGTGTCTGGGGTCAGATGACCATCGATGAGGAACTTGGTATCGCGTATTTCGCGACCGAGATGCCGACCAACGACTATTACGGGGGCCACCGTCATGGCGACAATCTGTTCGCCGATAGCCTGGTGGCGGTCGACCTCAAGACCGGAGAGCGTCTCTGGTACTACCAGTTCATTCACCACGACGTGTGGGATTGGGACCTGCCGTGCGCGCCGATCCTGGTCGACATCACGGTTGACGGACGTGCGATCAAAGCGATTGCGCAGCCGAGCAAGCAGACGTGGCTGTATGTCTTCGATCGGGTGACCGTTGAACCGGTCTGGCCGATCGAAGAGCGGGCGGTCGAGGCATCGAGCGTGCCGGACGAGCTGCTGGCGCCCACGCAGCCCTTCCCCACCAAGCCGCCGGCCTACGACCGTCAAGGCGTGAGTGTTGACGACCTGGTCGACTTCACGCCGGCGTTGCGCGCCGAAGCGGAACAAGTGGCTTCCCACTATCGGCTTGGCCCCATTTTCACGCCGCCGACGGCCTCTGTGCCAGAGGGCCCCTGGGGAACCTTGATGCTGCCGTCGCAGGCCGGGGGCACCAACTGGCCGGGCGCATCGCTCGATCCGGAGACCGGCATCATCTACCTGTACAGCTACACGCAGGTCGTGTCGCTGGGGCTGATCAACGACCCGGAGCGGTCGGACATGAACTTCATTCGCGGCCGCGCGCCCGAGGTCAGCGCGCGTGACGCGGCGCTCACCATCGACGGCATTCCGATCATCAAGCCGCCCTGGGGACGCATCACCGCGATCGACTTGAATCGGGGCGAGATCCTCTGGCAGGTGCCGCACGGCGAGACGCCGGACAACATCCGCAACCACCCGCGTCTCCAGGGAGTCGACATCCCGCGCACAGGTCGGGTCGGGCGTATCGGTACGTTGAATACGAAGACGCTCGTCATCGCCGGGGAGGGCGGTATGTTCACGACGCCGTCCGGAGAGCAGGGTGCCATGCTGCGCGCCTACGATAAGCTGACCGGTGACGAGGTGGGTGCGGTCTACATGCCGGCGCCGCAGACCGGGTCTCCGATGACCTATGTGCTCGATGGGGCGCAGTATGTGGTCGTCGCGGTCAGCGGCAGCGGCGAACCGGGGCGGCTGCTCGCCTATCGCTTGCCTCCCGAGTAGTCGCGCCGGGCCGCGGGCGCCGTGCTATCCTGCGCGAGACGGCTCGCGCCTGTGCTGGCGGGACCCGGCGGTAGAAGTACCCCGTACTGTTGCCACAACCCGGCACCGATGTTGGAATATGCGTGCCGTGAGGGGAAGTCCTCGAT
>CALBET010001060.1 GCA_937888665.1 uncultured Acidobacteriota bacterium | reverse complement strand
GGCATTGAAGCACGCCTGATCTAAAATGTCACCTATTTTGGACGCACTACACTAGCGTCTACCGCGAAGCGGTGTGACGTTCTCCCCGACAGAGCCGGGGGCATCAAGAATGTGAGCCGCCAAAGACGGCTTGATGGCGACGCGAGGCGTCGCCTTGGGGCCCCCTGTTGGGGGCCTGACTAGAGCATGCCCAGTTGATCGCTGCGCCGGTCCTCAGACTCCTGCTGGCGGATGTACCGGCGAATCGTCTCTTCATCGCGACCAACCGTCGAGACGAAGTATCCGCGAGCCCAGAAGTGCTTGCCCACGAAGCCGCGCGTCACCTCACTGAATTCCCGCGCGATCCAGATCGCGCTCTTCCCCTTCACAAACCCCACCACCGAGGCGACCGAGTATTTCGGAGGAATGGAGATCATCATATGCACATGATCGCCCATCAGATACCCCTCCTCGACGTCGCATTCCTTGCGGTGCGCCAATTGCTGAAACACCGCGCCCAACCGATCCCGCAACTTCCCGTAGAGCACCTTCTTCCGATATTTCGGGATGAAACTGATGTGATACTTGCAGTCCCACTCTGTATGATTCGTACGTTTGTAGTCTGACAAGACAGATCTCCCTTTCGTGATGCTTTGCCGGCTCACGGAGGGGAGTTTCTGTCGCCTACTCCCGGAACTGTTGAACTTTGGCTGCCTCCCCGGCAGAGCCGGGGGAACTCTCGACAGGCATTAGTCCAATGTCTCCAATCGTCTGTCGTACAGGGACGATCGGTGTCTGGGGCGCACCCAGGCCAACCTGGATCGCATGGGGCTGGAGCTGCCGGACCCCGGCGCCACGCTGCAGAATCGGGAGGTCGAGCGGCTGGCCGACTTCCTAATAGCCAAGGCGATCGGGAAGGGTGAGATGACCCGGGCCGCCTGCCTCGACTTCTGGGGTGAAGACGTCGATGTTTGCGCCGACTTTCAGGACGACTGACGTGATCTCCGAGGAACCGGACATGGGCGATGCGATCGGACGCGGTACGCGATGCGCGCTGCTCCTGGTATGCGCAGCGCTGATCGGTATCGCGTCTCGTCCCGTCGCCGCGCAGCCAGTGGAGTCATCCGGGCTCAAGTTTCCCTCGGACGAGGCCTGCCTGCGATTCCTCGCTCCGGGAAACGACGCATACCGAACGCTGGACGGGAATCGGATGAAGCGCGGCGCCGCGATCGAGATTCCGCTGTTTCCGAACAGCTTTGCGGAGACGGTCGAGGTGGTGTCGGAGGTGGCCACGCCGGAACGGCCGTCGGCGACGAAAGGACGCTCGTTCTTCATAGGCACTTTCCAGGCAGTCGAGGGCCGAACGGGTGTCCCCTAGAGGCGCCGCGACGACAACAAGACTGCGGAGGCGCTGCACCGGGAGGCCCTGGCCGTGTGGCGGGAGCTGCTTGGGAACGAGCACACCGCGATGGCAATCGGCCTCAATAACTTAACTTGGGGGGGGGGGCTAATCCTGTCTATAATCTTTCCAGGAACCCCGCTTCAGCGTTTGGCGTACTTTTCGATGTAGGCAACGACCACGTCGGGGTCGACCGGCTTTGCCAGAAACGGGTGCCCGCCGATCACGTCTTGGCCGCCGCCGGTCTCTTGCGGCGTCACGAGCGCCGTGAGAAACACGATCGGGGTGTCTTTCAGAACCGGGTCGGCCTTGATCTCGGCGGCCACGGCCCCCCCGTCGGCATCTGGCATCACGATGTCGAGAAAGATGAGGTCGGGACGAAAATCGCGGGCGGTCGCGAGCGCTCGGCTGCCGGCGTTCTCGACGCGCACCTCGAAGCCGCCGTACTCCTCAAGGTACATCTTGAGGGTCCGTGAGACGCTGACCTCGTCATCAACCAGCAGGATCCGCGCCTTCGTCATTCGTGGCTCTCCCTTTCCCGTTGTCGAGGTTGAACATGATCGACACCCGCGCGCCACCAACCTCGCGGTTGGCAATCTCGATGGACCCGCCGTGCATGTCTATGATCTGCCGGCAGACGGACAGCCCGAGCCCGGTGCCGACGCCAGTCGGCTTCGTCGTGAAGAACGGGTCGAAGACCTTGGTGACATGCTGTTCGGATATCCCCGGTCCGTTGTCGTCGATCTTGAGCAGCACGACCTGCTCGCCCGGGACGTATCGATCAGTTTGCCCAAACCCGACGCCGCCGCCAGGGTCCAACGATATCACCGACGACCGCACCGTGATCTCTCCGCCGTCACCCATGGCGTGAATCGCGTTCGTGAACAGGTTGACGAGGACCTGCTCAATCTTGATCTCATCGAGGTTGAGCTTGGGTAGTGACGGCGCCAACACGCGGGTCACGCGAGTCCGGCCCGTGTCGAGTTGATGTTTCACGAGCAACAGCGCGCGGTGGACGATGGCGTTCAGATCGGCCGGTCGCACGTCCAGTTCTTGGTCTCTCGAAAAGTTCAACAGGCCGCCGATGATCGCATCGGCGCGCTGAACCGCCTGCGTCATGTCCCCGAGCAGCTGACGAACCGGCGCCTCGCTGCTTTCTAGGCGCTTCGTCAGGATCTTGACGCCGGTCAGGATCGTCATCAGCGGGTTCTTGACCTCATGCGCGACGCCCGCGGCCATTCGGCCGATTGACTCCAGTTTTTCCGCCTGGATGACCTGGAGTTGCACCGCCCGCAGCTGCTTGAGCGAAGCGAGCAACTTGGCCTCCGTCTGCTTGCGCTCCGTGATGTCCTCGCAGGTCGTCACGACGCCTACCACTTTACCGCCGGCGTCCTGCACGACGTCGGAACGAAGGTGCACAGGGAACACGGACCCGTCGCGCCGGACGTTGGTCGTTTCGCTGCTCCGGCTCGGGATCTTCAGCAGCTGGTCCAGTTTCAGCTGCTTGCGGGTGCCTGGCGGCGCGTAGATGCCGATGTCCTGGCCAATCAGCTCGTCGACCGTGAACCCATGCATCCTGGCGTCGGCCGGGTTCGCATAGACGAAGCGTCCGCGGAGATCGGTGATGACGACGCCGAGCTGCATCGTCTCAAGGGCCTTCTCTAGTCGCCGCAGCGCCTGGTCAGCCAGCTGCTGCTCGGCCGCGTAACTGCGCACCTCCGCGAACCACCCGGCGCCAAGCGCGATCGCGATATACGGAGCGATGACCACCAGGACGACGGGCATACCCTGAATCGACAGGCCGAAGAGGGTCGATGTGATCTGCGCGGCGCACAGAATGACCATGCCGGCCACGAGGAGGGTCGAAATCGCCTGCCATTTCCTGTAGTGGGCGAGCAGGAGTGCTGGGATGAGGGCCAGGAGCCCGGCCAGGTTCTGCTGGTCGAGCAGCTCGTCCGGTGAGAACAGCGCCGCGACCAGCGCCACTGCCAGGGCTGCCAGCGACAGCGTCAGAGCTCGAAACGGGACCGACGGCGCAGTTCGGACGGCTGACACGATGGGCTCCCTCCTCCGGCTGTCGCGGGGCAACGAGGATCTCAACGGTGTATCGGCACCTCGAGGGATCCAGACCAGCGTCAGGAGACCTGCGGCTGCTCAACCTGCCGGCCGATGGCCGGGCACTTCGTCCAGTGCCAGTGCCAGCTCCAGCTCCGCCAGGATCCCGAAGGTCTTGTAGTCGGTGTCGCACAGATTGTCGATGCGGACGAACAGCTCGACCTCGCCGACCAGGCGATACGATGACAGCAGGTTCGCCATGGTGAACCCCTCGCGCGGAGCCTGGTCGTTCCGCTCGTCACCGAAGAGGATGCGGCTTGAGGAGCTGATCGTCTCCAGCGCAGAACTACAAGCTCGCGCCGAGCGATCTCGTCTCTCAATTCGGACACCACTTGCGCCTATCGCTGAGAAGCGGCGGGAGAGGATTCGTCTCTCGTCGGAATCGCAGACTGTTGGTCGCTCTTTCCACTTCCCAGATCGAAGTCCGATGTGGGGGTGGCTCAACCGCCGCGACTTGGACCCTCTGCTTGAGCAGGCGTCGAAGGGCAGGACCACGAGCCGCCGATCAACACCCACGGCCGGCTGAATCGACTTCGACTTTCGCCAAGTCAATGCCGCTCAGGCGCCATGTGCTCGAACGTCCCGAGGGAAGGGGCTTGCTTGGTGATCGGAAGGGCTCTAGAATCGCCTAAAGAATCGCCTAGCGTCCACGCTGTGCTCACGTGACGAGTCGCCGGCTCCATTGGCGCCGTAGCGACCGCCCCACCCAGTACCCGGTCGTCAAACGTTCATCACCGCGAGAATCCGAATGCGGTTCATGCCAGCCGACCGCGGGCGGCGCCGAAGACACCTGACGCCGGGCGGCCGTGGGGCGCTCTGGGCCGCCAACGACGAGCTGTTCTACCGGCGGTCGAGCGAGGAGATGCCGATGGTGGTCGCCGTGGCGACCGACCCGACGCTGGAGGTGGGGACGGTGAGAGCGAGCTGTTTCAGATCACTCGGAGCGATGCGATTGCTCCGCAGGCTTGTTCACCTTCCGTCCACCAGGCGGCGCCTGCTGCTGGCAACGGGCACGGTTGTCGCGACTGTTCGAATCCTACTGTGGCTTCTCCCCTATGTGAAGATCTCGCGGCTCATCGAGCGGACGGCGCTTCTGTCAGCTGGTGAGGTGCCAGCATGCAGTTCAAAAAGACGGAGAGCGATGTCAGATGACATCGCATGGGCCGTTCCCACTGCGGCCCGATATGTCCCACGCGCTGGGCTGCGGCGCGTGGGTCCGATACCGGATCTTTTGTTCACCGGGGTGGCCTAATGTCTCCTATCGTCCGTCGCAGCCCGGTCGTGGAGAAGCGCACGATCGCGAGGCGCATGTTCTCGGGACAGAGCGGCGACTGAGCGGTGCGGGCCAGCCGGCGCGCGGCGGCCAGCAACTGGCCGATTTGGTGGTCGGTGAAGATATGTGGCCGGAGGCCTTGATGGACTGGCGGAAACAGGCACTCGTCAGGGACAAAGCAGCTGGACTCGCGGCGGCGGCGATAGAGACACAGATTGCGCACGTTCCGCATGCGGCTCCGCCGCGTGCCCGAGGCTAAATGCTCCAATGTGAGACACAGCCAGCGAACGTCTCGGCGGTGAGATCGGCACGACGGGCCGCCAGGAGCTGGTCCAGGTGCGCCAGGACGCGTTCCTCCCCGGCGTACTGCCGACCGAGCGCGCGCTTGAGCGTCAGATAGTCCGTGGTCGTGGCGGATACGATGGAGGTGAACGTCGTCATAACGCCACCCCCGTCGAGCGGGCAGCGTCAGTGGTCGGGTTCAACGCCACATCGCGCAGATCCTTCACCGCCAACCGGAGATACACACAGGTGCTTTCCACGGTGCGATGGCCCAGGAGGTCACCGGTCGTCTTGAGGGAGAGGCCCGATCGCAAGAGGTACACCGCATAGGAATGCCGCCTATGTCGTTGCTCTGCGCGGTGAGGGCGTGATTGCCCCCGAGCGCAGCCTGGCCCCGGGGCTGACCCCGGTTGAGCGATGCGTCCGGGCCTTCGAGCACTACTTGCGCGACGAGCGCGCCCTG
>CALBET010001059.1 GCA_937888665.1 uncultured Acidobacteriota bacterium | reverse complement strand
AGACGTTGAATTCGACCCCGGGCTGCACCCGCAGTCTCCGGTCCTGATTGAGAAAGGTCGATGCACCGACGCCCCCTGAGAGCGACGCGCCCCAGTGCTCCCCGAGGCTTTTCACCACCTGTCCATCGAGGTCGTAGCTCGTGCGAATGTTGGTAAAGTCGCCGCTACTCAACTCGGTTATCGATTCGCTGTAGGAGCCCTCAAACTCCGTCCGGATGATCCAGTCTTCCGTCGTGCGGTTGGCGGACGCCGACCCGTTGAAGTTCCGGTCAGTGCGGGTGTCTTCGCCGGACGCACGGATATTGCCCGAAATCCGGTAGACCCAGAAATTCCAGGGATCGTCCTCCGGTTGCACCATCACCGACCGTGCTCCATTCCCCTGCCGCGCTGTCCCGATCTCGATCTGGGTGGCCAGCGGGGTCTCGATGATGTAGTGCAGAAACCCGACCCGCAGCACCTGGGCGATACCCGCGCGGGTCTCATCATCGGTGTCGGTTCGGCTTTCGGAATATGCGTATCTGACGTCGTTCCCCTCGAACTGGCCCAGGCCGATGAAATCGAGCGTGTACTGTGTCCCGCCGCCGCTCCCCTCGGTCGTCACCAGCACGTGGACCTCCGAGTCTCGTCGATCGCGCACGTAGTTGACGAACGTGATCTCCCGACGCAGGTAGTCGCGGTCACACGCCCGCCCGCAATCCAGAAACACCCGTAACCCCGCCGGCTCGTCGTCCGCCGGCTGCGCGGCGCCCTTGTTGGACGCGCCGGAGGAGTCAGTCGCCGCTCCGCCCGTGAGTAGTACGCACACCAGACCCGCCAGTACGCCGCTCCTGCGCCTCATGTGTCTCCGTTCTCCGCAGTCCCTCGCCGGGCGTGGAGGCCTCTCAGCCAAGTCTCTGTGCCACTCTGGCCGCCGAGCCATTCCCGCCCATGGCAGCGCCGGAATGTCATGACCACGTGCGTACGTCCAGCGTGCGCGCTCCTCGCGCCTTGTCGGACGGTCGCCGTGACGCCCTAAGATGGCCAGCGTGTTTAGTTCAACGCCAGAGCCCGTCGGACAATATCGAATAGGTCAGATTGTCGAATGAGCCCGTGCACCGCCGCGGCGCCCGGGCCTCGGGCAAACACCGGCACCTGGGTCCCGGTGTGCTCCTCCTGATAGTTCGCGTTCGTGCCGTAGGACACTGTCATGACGCCCCCCTCGAGGGTCCGTACCCGAGCCACCTTCCCTGGCGGATACTGCGGCTCTGGACGAGACGCGAACAAGCTGGGCCAGGGAATAATCTGGGCCGAGTGTCCGTGGTCCGACGCCACGAGAATCAGGGTGTCTGGATGTCGTTCCTGAAACGAGGCCGCGACTCGCACGGCCTGGTCGAGCGCACGCGTTTCCCCGATCTGCCCGCACGGTCGCCCCTGATGTGCCTGTTTGTCAATCGACGCGCTCTCGACCATCAGGACGAAGCCATCTGGCGCCGCCTCCAGGCGCTCGAGCGCGACTGCCGTCATCGCCTCGAGCGTAGGTCGATTCCCAAACGCCGGATTGTCGACGCACCGAAACGGCTCGGGGTCGATGACAGCCCCGTCAGCCGTAAATTCGACCGACCTGGCGCGGCCATCGTCCTCGCCAACCCACGCGACGGGCAACGTGTCGTCACCGAACAACCCCATCAGCTTACCTGGCTCGTCCGCTGCCGCGTCGAGACCGGCCGTATCCCGCACGATGCGATACCCGGCGTCCTGTGCCCGCCGCACGACCGACACCCCTGCCTCGTCCAGTTGATCGAAATGGCGATACCCACCCCCCAGCAACAGGTCGACATCCGAGGCGGCGATCTGCTCGGCGATCGAGCCCAGACCGCCGTTGGCCTTCAGGGCCTCCGGGCACCGCGGGTCAGTCGGCGTGGGCCCCATGTCGCCCGGGCCCTGGCAAAACCGGCGATTGATGTGCGCGACGAAGCTGGCCGGGGTGGCGTCGGTGATGCTTGAGGTCGTGACGATCGCGGTCCGCTTCCCGGCTGCCGCGGCCAGTTCCAGCATCGTCGGCACCGAACGCCCCGTGCCCGCCTCGGTGGCGATTCGGCCACGGCTGGTAATGATGCCGGCTGCCAACGCCGTGCCACCGCTCGCCGAGTCCCCCACATACTCCGGCGCACGAGGGTCCGACTCGAGCACCGTCAGCACCCGAGCCGCCGCCCGATACGGAAAGTCCTCAAAACTGAACGCACCGTTCGCGCCCAGCAGATAATTGCGAGCGATTGTGAGCTGATGATCGTCGACGCCATCGCCGATGAAGACAATGGCGTTGCGCGCGCCCTCCTCCGGTCGCGAGCAGGCGCGGGGAGTCGTCGCCAGACCCAGACCGACGCCACCGGCTAGCACCCAGGGCACGACAGATGGGACACTCCGCACGCGCTCAGTATACGGTTTCCCAGACACCAAGGCTTGACACTCCGCACGCTGGGGGGTACAAAACACCTCTCCGGAACAAAATCTCTGCTGACACTGCCAAATGAGGAGTTGTATGCAACGAATCCGAGTATTGGGCCTGATTGCTGCGCTCGCGTGCGCCGGAACGGCCTCCGCCCAAACTGACGTCACCCCCGTGGAGCCGTTCAAGGTCGGCACCTTCGACATCCACGGGGTGCCACATGTAGGGCTTGTCCTCCGGGACTCCCTGGTCATCGACATCGAAGTCGCGAACCTGGTGCTCGAATCGAGTCCAGATTACGCCACCGTCCCCATGCCGGGAGACATGCTGGACCTCATCGGGCGCTATGAATACGGTCTCAAATACCGGCTGTATGAAATTGTCAACGACACCGTCGGCAACAACCGGCTCTCCGGAAGCGGTCGAGCCGACTACGTCTACGACGTGTCTGCACTTCGTATCCGACCTCCCATCATGTATCCGAGCAAGCTCATGAATGCGGCGGTCAACTTCTACACGCACGCGTGTGAGGGCTGCACCGAGGAGGACCTGGTGGCGCGGACCCGGGAGCGGCAGGAGAATCGGGGCGTGCCCTATCTCTTCTTGAAGCCGACCCGCGGCGCGATCATTGGTAGCGGCGATGACATCGTGATGCCCTACGGCCGTGACCGGATCGAATGGGAAGTCGAAATGGCTGTCGTATTCGGCCGCACGGGCAAGTACATCTCCGCGAGCCGTGCATACGACTACGTGTTCGGCTACATGGTCGCCATGGATGTCTCCGATCGCGGCGGGCGCCCGCCCGGGGGGTACGGCTCCGGATCGGACTGGTTCGTCGGTAAGGGTCATGACACATTCGCGCCCCATGGGCCGTGGATCGTGCCAAAGGAGTTCTACGGCGATCCGATGGAGCGCCTGCACCAGAGCCTGGTCATCGACGGCGTGACCGTCCAGGAGGCCAGGGCGGGCGACATGATCCACAACATCCCGGAACTGATCGAGTACGCATCGTCGCTCATCACCATCTTCCCTGGTGACGTGATGCAAAGCGGGACGTCAGGCGGCACCGGCGCCGGTCGCGTCGAGCGGGCGACAGGCTCTGGGTACCTGCAGGCGGGTGAGACGATCAGCGCCAGCATTGAGGGAATCGGTACGCTGACCCACAAGGTCGTAGCCGAGGAGAGCGTTCCGGCCGACCTGTCCGGCGCGCAGCTGCCGTCGGTCGAGTCGTATCGCGACCGCTGACGGCGCGGCGAGGCCCACCTCGCTCACGGGGGCACAGCTGCTGCTGATCGACGACTACCGGTAACTCGCACGTGCGACACAGCGACGCCGGTCGAGGGCGCGAGACTCTCGACTGGCGTCGCTTTTTTTTGGCCTGCGTGTCGCGCCCGACGAGGACCGGAGCAGAACATGTCGGCCACCTCTAGGCGTTGAGGAGCCTCGGCGCGGCGACCACACTCGTCGGTCGTGATATGTCGGTGGTCAGACTCTTCCTGCTAGCCCTCAGTCGACGACTCCAGCGGACGCGACCAGCACCAGCAATGCCCGCTGCACCGCGATGTGCGCGTCGCGGGGCGCCCACCACTCTTCGATGGCGTGCGCACCGCCTCCTGTTCCGCCCCGCCCCAGCGTGATCGCGGGCAGCCCGTCGGCGATCGGCAGATTCGCGTCGGTCGAGGCGGCGCCCAGTTGCGGTCGTAGGCCAAGAAACCGGGTCACCGCGAGCGCCTGCTGCACCAGCAGCGTCTCCAGCGGCACCGTGCCAGACGGGCGATCACCGATCAATTCAAAGTCAGCATGGAGCGACTCGCCGCGGTCGCGGGCACGATTTTGCTCGTCGAGCGCCTGGGTCACCGCGTCCCGCAGCGCCTGCTCGAGCCGGTCGACCTGGGCCGGGTCCACCGACCGCAGGTCGATCTCCGCCCAGCTCTCGCTCGGCACCGCGTTCACCGACGTGCCGCCTCCGATGCGTCCCACGTTGTAGCTCGCCGGCGCCCCCGTGTTGACGACCAACGCCGCCGCCTCATCGAAGTAGTGGGTTACGCGACCCAGCGCGTGGGCCGGATTGGCGAGCCCGAAGTCGCCCCACGAATGGCCGCCAGGTCCCGTCAGCGTGACGCGATAGCGGCGCGACCCAAGGGCCTGGTTCACGATCCGGCTATCGCTCCCGCCGTCGATCGCGATCATGCGGTCCACTCGGGGACCGCCCCGCCGAAGCAGATGCCGGACACCTCGGAGGTCACCAAGACCCTCCTCGCCGACGCTGCCGACGAACAGGATGTCCGCCACCGTCCGGATCTCGGCGCGCTCCAGGAGACGAGCCACGTTCAGCAGCAGCACCAAGCCGCGAGTATCGTCGCCGATGCCGGGTGCATACAACCGCCCGCCGCGGCGGCGGACCGTCACGTCCGTTCCGGCGGGGAACACCGTGTCCAGGTGGGCCACAATCGCGACCGTCTCCCCCGCCCCCGATCCGGCCCGACGCGCAATCACATTACCCACCGCGTCGATCGACGCCTGGGCCAGCCCGGTCGCCTGCAGCATCTCCGCAAAGCGAGAGGCGCGCGCGGCCTCCTCGAACGGTGGCGCCGGAATCTCTGTCAGCTCGATGAGATCCGCCTCCGAACCAGGCTCAAGGTCTGGTGCGAGCTCCAGCGCCTGGACGATCTCGGATCTCGCGGTCAGACGCTGAATGGCGGCGGTCTGATCCGCGTCGCCCTGCAGCGCGAACGCGGAACCGGCCACACACACCATCGCGCCGATCCCGAGGACCAGTGCGGGCAATTTCATCGGTGCGCTCATGCGCGGAGAGACGCAGGCCGAGCCCCAACCGGAGCAGCGACCCGCAGTGACTACTTTGACGCGACTTCGCGTTCGTCGGCCCGGTGCCCAGACAAGATGCCGGCCATACCGATGTTGCCCTCATGGCAGGCATACTCGAACATCGGTTCATCGCTCCGCATCAGGGGAATCAACGCCGTCCAGGGCTTGGTCCACACGGTCGGGTCCGTCAGCGTCACTTCGTAATTCAGTGTGCGGGGACCGGCCAGCGTGAATCGCTCGACCATGTGCAGACCGTCGGACG
>CALBET010001058.1 GCA_937888665.1 uncultured Acidobacteriota bacterium | reverse complement strand
CCTTCGCACCGAGCGAGGCGAGCTCGAGCATCTCCTCGTACGAGATCCTGTCGATCTTCCTCGCACCCTGCACCACGTTGGGGTCGGCCGTGTAGATACCGTCCACATCCGTATAAATCTCACAGACATCAGCCCCGAGCGACGCCGCCAGCGCGACCGCGGTCGTGTCGCTGCCTCCACGCCCGAGTGTCGTGATGTTCCCGGTGGCGTCGTTGCCCTGAAAGCCTGCGACGACCACAACGTCACCCGCGTCCAACGCCTCGCGCATGATAGGCGCCTCGATACTGAGGATCCGCGCGCGACCGTGCGTGCTGTCTGTCAGGATGTTGACCTGGTGCGCCAGAAAGGACCGCGCCGAAAGTCCGAGTTCTTCGACGGCCATCGCCAGCAGCGCGATCGACACCTGCTCACCGCTGGCCAGCAGGACGTCGTACTCCCGACCCACGGGAGAGTCCGAGACGCCGAACGCCAACTCGACGAGGCGGTTCGTGCTGCCGGCCATCGCGCTGACGACGACCACGACCTGATGGCCGGCACGCCGAGTCTGTGCGACCCGATCTGCGACCCGCTTGATGCGGTCCACCGACCCCACGGAGGTTCCGCCGAACTTCTGGACAATCAGAGCCACCCTACCCTCCCTGTATCACTCGCTGGTCTCCGGCACGGGGCCGGGCGAAAACCGGGCTGCCGGCTGGACATCCCGGATCTTCCACGCGTGCTCCTCCAGGACCAGCACGACCGACGCGTTCCCCACGGCGGCGCGCACCGTCCGCCCCTCGTCGAGGTGGCTCAGAGGCGCCTCGGTGGCCTGAATCCAGCCTGCCAGACGCACCCATGGCTCCTGAAGCGCCGGAGCGTCTAGCCTGCTCGCGAGCTCTTCCGCGGTCCATAGGGCCCGCTCCTGGCGCGGAAGCAACTGATGCATCAAGCCATAGTCACGGGCCAGGATTGCCCTGGCCAACGCCGCGAGGGCGGCGTGGGGCGTCCGGGTCCGAGAGAGCCCCAACACGCCGTTTCGGATGCGGAAACCGTCATCAGAACGGAGCACCACAAGGGTCTCGTCCGTACCTATAGGCCAGGCCGCTGTGCGCTGCCGCTCACGCACCGGACCGGTGTTGGGGGATCGGCGTTGCCGAGCTACCGGGTCGTCCCAGCGGGGGCCGAGTTCCCGGGCCGCGGGCGTGAGAAGAGACCAGGCGGTCTGCAGGTCCTCAGAGGCGATGGCGTCCCGGTGGGCAGCCGCGACCTCCACGGGCGTCTGTGGGGGCGCCGTGGCGCAGGAGAGCACC
>CALBET010001057.1 GCA_937888665.1 uncultured Acidobacteriota bacterium | reverse complement strand
CCTCGTCTGGCTAACGTTAGGTTTCAGCGGCGCCGGCTGAGCGACCCCGTGCCGGCGTCCGCTGCAAACCCTGGTTAGCCCGTGTGATCGCATCCCTAATTCTCTCGCAGGCCGGCTCGACGGCCGCAGCTAGATTGCTTGTCTCAGCGTCGTACGACGCTACCGTGATTCCGGCCAAATCAGAAGGCAACGACACATGGTCTCCGCTAGGACTGACGACGAATGCCCGCCGACGGCCAAGCTTTCCGGCAAATAGTCCCATCTCGAATACCACGTTGTCACGGGCGACAGGCTTCGCATCACCGCGAGTCAGCAATTCGTCGTCCGGCGTAAAGACAAAGATTCCGTAGTCGTACAGGTCAACAGCTTCCTCGAGCGCCTCAAGAGTTGCGGTGCCCAAGCCAAAAACCGTACCTTGGTTCCAAATTTCGACCGCGTAGTCAGTCGCGAGACTTGCCTGGAGCTTCCTCGCCACCCCGAGGCCCTCGCTGGACGACCCGATGAACACTCGCTCCCTCGCCGGTGCCGTTTGGTCAACTCCGCGCACGATCTTGCCACACTCGGCGAACAGGGACTCAAGCGCTTCGAACTGCCTGGCACTGAGCGCACGGTCACCGGAGACCAATTGTGTCCGGCAGTCGTTACAGAACGCACCAGCCCGCATGCTCTTCAGAAGATCGGTTTTCCGAATCTTTCGGTCGTAAATGCAGCCATTGGGCGACGGCTCATCGTGGTTCTTGTGCTCCGGCGCAATGTAGGAATGAGCGAAGTTGGCCAAGTAGTAGAGGAAGTAGCCTGTCATCGCTGAGCGGGGGACAATGACGTCCGGCACCTTCGACGACGTGAGAACGCCGAGTCCGGCGGCGCCCCGACTCGAACAGAACAGATTCGTGAAGTCCTTTCCGTCGACAGGCGCATCGACGATCGCGATCATAAAGGGATGGAATCCCCGGAGCTCTGTCCGCAGCCTCTCAACAGAATCGAGAAAGTCAGGAGCGAGAATCGTGTCGAACTGTAGCATCGAGAAGCGGAGTTCCTCGGTTCCCGGCAGTCGAACGTAGTCAAATTCATCCTGGAGCTGATTCGCGAGTGAGATCGCTCGGAGAATATCCTGCTCTCGCTCCGCCCCAATCACGATGAGCTCGATCGGCATTCTCGCCATGTTCGTCTATTGTCTGGCTAACGTCAGGGTTCAGCGGTGCCGGTTGAGCACACGACGCCGGCATCCGCTGCAACCCGTGTTAGGCGGCTTCGTCTCCCCGCCAGTAGAGCATCTCCATCGGCAACCCAGTTTCGTCGTGGGATGGAGTCCCAACCAGGCGGTCCAACTGGTCACCGCTTGCTCCTGATGTCACACATGCAACGGCCGCATCCAGTACGTCGTCTGATTCGACGTCTCTCCGAGATGTCTCGCTGAGAACCCGCCGAAGAAGACCCTCAACATCTGGCTCGTGAGACTCAAGAACTGCGAGACGCTCCTCACGGCCGGCTGACTTGCTCTTCTTGTGGGTCATTGGTTTCCCGCCTGCCAGCGCCCAGAAACAGACCTCAGGATGAATCTCGCGGAGGCGGTACTGCCTATCGTCGTTCTGCATAAACGCGTCGACCTCGGCGATCTTGGGACAAATCCCCCAAGTCTGCGAGCCGAGGCTCCGGCCCAGTTCGGAGATGTTTACCGCCTTGGCCTGTTCGAGACCGGCGGCCTTCAGAGCCTGGCGGCACGGAACCGCAAACACGCTGGACCCACGGGGTCTCCCGAGGACCCGTCGCGCTAGCTGGTCGCAGGGCCGTATCGGAGCGCCGGACCACGGAAGTCCAATCGGGATATCGATCAGTATTCGCTCCACCGTGTCGAACGTGTCGACGATGTCCACGACCCGGGCGAAGACGTGGTAGTCGAGACCTGCGGCATCGCGAGTCACCGCGAACCACCCGGCCTTGCATCCGTCGACGCCAATATGAAACATGTCGTCGTTTCTTGATCGTCGCCTAACGGTCCGGCTTCAGCCGCGGCGGCTTATTGTCCCGCCGGCCGCCGTCGGCTGCAAGCCGAGTTAGGCGACGCGCGTCACAGAAACAAGAAGACGATCGACGACGCGGCGATTCCGACGGCACAGATCCACAGTGCGTACCGAAGGACCCCATACTTTCGTCGGCAGACACTCGCAAGGTCGAAGCAATGCTCGGCCTTGATCTGAGACAAGGTTGCCGGCGAGAGCGCCGACACTTCGTCCGCGTAGTCGCGGCCAGTCCCATATTCCGCAATCGCCTCCCAGAAAATGAAGCCGCGCCGAGAGCCTGAGGCTCTTGGGATCACGACAAAGACCGCGGTCAGGGCGCCGATCGCGAGGGATGTCATGGCGACGAACGCGACGATGTCGAGGATGTTCCACTGCATGATCGGCTTCGCCCATCCTGCCGAAACCTCGCTGCGATACAAGAAGGCTAGAAGGGCGGTCGATGCCGTGAAGAAGAACGTGGCCTTTTGATCCGCTAATCGTATGTACTCCCGGATGTACTGATGGACGAATTCGGTGAACCTGGTTTGTGCCTCACTTTCAGCGACAGTGAGCGCGCCTGACGCCAGCCGAGAGGGCTCGCCCTCGCTCCGTTCGTCGCCATGAGAGGCAGGAATCGGCAGAGACTGGCGAGTCGATGCCGGCGGCACAGGCAGCCCCATGCAGTCCGCATCGCGGACCTGGGCGTTCTCTGTTTCGTCAGTCATAGGAGCTTCGCCCATCGGCCCGTATAGAGATACAAGGGATACGGTACCGTTGTTTCGCCAAACACCCAGCCTGTCGCCACTGGTGACAGCTCTGTCCACAGCGTTCGCCACAGTTCAGGGAGGCGGCCCCACGCCAACGAACCGACGGCGATGTCGCCGGCCTTGACCTGACGGAGCATATGGGCTGCGAAGTTGGCCGTGTTACCAATGGCTACGTTGGCATTGAATCGGCGCGCCGCACCAATCCTGGCGATCGTGACAGGACCGTAGTCCATCGTGATACGAAACTGGAGCGGTGGCACTCCAGTCGCACGAAGGATTGGAGAGACAAGGTACTCGTTGGTTGCGTGCATGGTTAGCGAACAAGCTACGGCACGCTTGGTCGAGTTGTCACCGGCGTCTCCTGTTTCATCTTCGAAGTACGCCATGAGACCGTCACCGGTGTTTTTCTCGACGTTTCCTCCGTAGTCCTCAACGACCCGAATCATCTCGGTGATGAAGAGGTTTAGAATCCGGAGCATCAGTTCCTGCTCATCCGATGTAGCTGATCGACGCTGTGTAAACGCGCTGATGTCCAAGAACATCACGGTCAACGAGAGTCGGCGCCCCGTGCCGATCGCCAGATCCGTGTCGTCTGGAATGACGCGACCGGGCTGGGCTGTAGCCCTTTCCGCAATCTTCGATCGAAGCTGCTCCACGCGTTCGATTTGCGTGTTCCAGTACGCCTTGTCAAGGCCGTCGTAGTTCATCTATGGATATTGACCTCGAGAGTCGCCTAACGTCAGGGTTCAGCGGTGCCGGTTGAGCACACGACGCCGGCATCCGCTGCA